>NZ_BAAHWV010000019.1:0-67093 GCF_054601255.1 Viscerimonas tarda
AAGACCACAGGACTATGCGAGTACTGACACACTTTTCTACTCCACCAACAGGGCGGTGGCAGCGGTGGGTAAAGAACTGTTCATTAACTATTCGCATAATGTCGCTTAATTTTGAGTACTTACTTATCATTTTTGCTCAAAATTCCCATAATCGGTCAAAATTCCCAGGGCAAACCATGGAGAAATTTAGTACTACTGTTATGGATGAGATTCCTCCCTTTGGTCGGAATGACTCGCCTGTCAGTAGTTTAAAGGATGAGGAAGTGGCGGCGAAGCCGCCACTTCCTCATCCCCTCTCCCCAAAAGGAGACTGTCATTCCGACCAAAGAGAGGAATCTCCTGTTCATATCAGCAACTTTACCGAAAGGCATAAGCAGTAAAATTTTTCATGCGTTTTCCCTTGGTAATTTCCCCATATTTTTTGAATTTTACGCGAAAAAAAATTACCTTTGGGATTCCAATTACAATAAAACAAGTTTAAATACATATATGTTTCCAGAAGATACAACAGATGATCTTGAAAATTTGGATGAGGACAAGCCATCCGGTGGTGTAGGAGATGATAGCAATAGCGAAACAAACGAGGGCTTGCATTCGGGCTATAAGGTTCCGTTGAAAGACCTTGATAGTCAGTTGCATTTGTCGGGTATGTACCAAAACTGGTTTTTGGACTACGCTTCGTATGTGATACTCGAAAGAGCTGTTCCTCATATTGGCGACGGGCTAAAACCTGTGCAACGGCGCATATTGCACTCCATGAAGCGCATGGATGACGGACGCTACAACAAAGTGGCGAACATAATCGGCCATACCATGCAGTTCCACCCGCACGGCGATGCTTCTATCGGCGATGCACTGGTTCAGTTGGGGCAAAAAGACCTGCTGATTGATTGCCAGGGAAACTGGGGAAACGTGCTTACCGGAGACGGCGCTGCAGCCCCCCGTTACATCGAAGCGCGGCTATCGAAGTTTGCCTTGGAGGTGCTGTTTAACCCCAAGACAACCGAGTGGAAACCTTCCTACGACGGGCGAAATAAAGAGCCGGTATCGCTTCCCGTCAAGTTTCCGTTGTTGCTGGCACAGGGTGCAGAGGGTATTGCAGTCGGCCTCTCGTCGAAGATATTGCCGCATAATTTTAACGAAATATGCGATGCCTCGGTGGCTTACCTCAAAGGAGAGCCATTTGAGCTGTATCCCGACTTCCAAACCGGGGGTTGCGTGGATGTGTCGCGTTACAACGATGGCGAGCGGGGCGGCGCCGTAAAAGTCAGGGCGAAAATAACGAAACTCGACAATAAAACACTTATTATAACCGATGTACCGTTTGGCCGGACAACATCGTCTCTGGTAGAATCTATTCTGAAAGCGAACGACAAAGGGAAAATCAAGATTCGTAAAGTGGATGACATTACGGCGCAAAATGTAGAAATACAAATTCATTTGGCCCCGGGTGTGTCGTCGGATAAAACAATTGACGCCCTGTTTGCATTCACCGATTGTGAAATAAGCATTTCGCCCAACTGCTGTATTATAGAGGACAATAAGCCTCATTTTTTGCGTGTTGGCAACATCCTCCGATATACGACCGACAATACGCTGAACCTTCTTCGTCTGGAACTGGAAATCCAGAAGAGCGAACTTTTGGAAAGCTTGCATTTTGCTTCGCTCGAAAAAATATTTATCGAAGAACGTATTTACAAGGACAAGGAATTTGAAAAAGCCGAAAATATGGATGCTGCCATTGCCCATGTTGACAAACGGCTGGCTGTGTTCAAACACCTTTTTATCAGGGAAGTAACCCGGGAGGACATACTGAAGCTGATGGAAATAAGGATGAAGCGCATCCTTAAATTTAACTCGGACGAAGCGGACGGGCTGATTGCAAAATACAAAACCGAAATTGAAGAAATAGACCACAACATAGCCAACATTGTGGACTACACAATTTCGTGGTTTGTGATGCTGAAAGAAAAATACGGCAAAGCATTTCCGCGTAAAACCGAATTAAGAAGCTTCGATATCATTGAGGCGACAAAAGTGGTTGAAGCAAACGAAAAACTGTATATAAACCGCGAAGAGGGCTTTATCGGCACTTCGCTCAAAAAAGACGAATATATTTGCAACTGTTCCGACATCGACGACATTATTCTTTTCTACAAAGACGGCAAATACAAGATAGTCAAAGTCTCGGAAAAAATGTTTGTGGGAAAAAACCTGTTGCATCTCGATGTTTTCAAGCGGAACGACAAACGCACCATCTACAATGCCGTGTATCGGGATGGGAAAATAGGGGCGTATTATGTAAAACGCTTTGCCGTAACAGGGGTTACCCGCGACAAAGAATACGACCTGACCAAGGGAGAAGCCGGTTCAAAAGTAGTGTATTTTACGGCAAACCCCAATGGCGAAGCGGAAACTATCCGGGTGATACTAAAACCACGTCCACGTTTGCGGGTGCTTGTATTTGAAAAAGATTTCAGCGATATAGTTATTAAAGGCCGGCAGTCGATGGGTAATTTGCTTACAAAAGCCGATATACATAAAATATCGTTGAAGCAAAAAGGCGGTTCTACGCTTGGAGGCCGAAGGGTATGGTTCGACCCCGATGTGTTGCGTATCAATTACGATGAAAGAGGGGAGTATCTGGGCGAATTCCAGAGCAACGACCAGATTTTAGTTATAAACAAAAAAGCTGAATTTTACACGACCAATTTCGACCTCACCAACCATTACGAAGCAGATATACTTCGGATTGAGAAGTTTAACGCCAATAAAAACTGGACAGCCATTCTTTACGACGCCGACCAGGGATACGTCTATTTGAAGCGTTTCACCTTGGAATCTTCGGCCAAAAAACAAAGTTTCCTTGGCGAAAATCCCGAATCGGAACTGCGTTTGTTGACCGATACGGCCTATCCGCGCATAAAAGTTGTTTTTGGCGGACACGATAACTACAGGGATGCAATAGAAGTGGATGTAGAAGAATTTATAGCCGTAAAAAGCTTTAAAGCCAAAGGGAAACGCTTATCGGCATATCAGGTACAGGACGTTGAAGAACTCGAACCGCTACATGCCCCCGAAATACCGGAAGAAGATGCCAATGATGACGAACCGGGCGAGAGCTACGATGCTGCGGATGAATTGGATAATCGTCCCGATTCGGATATTATAGATGAAATAACAGGACAAAAGTCCTTGGATTTTGAATAAGAACAGCCCCCCCGCCCCCCGTAGGGGGGCGGGTTAGAGAATATGCCTAAAACCATACAAAAAGCCCTTGTTATCAGTTTCCTGTTTTTATGCGGGCTGACGGTGTATGGTCAGTCCGATTCGTTGTGTTTGCCTGTTCCGTCCAATAATGCAACGCTTGTTGGCTTTGGCGCTATGGAGCTTTACGACACCTATTTATCGCCCTTGAAGTATAAAGGAACCTCCTTCAGGTTAATCAATGAGCGGATGAAGCAGATGCCGTGGTTCGACAATAAATTTGTCAGGCAACAAACAATGGGAATAGAATTGGCGCAGGCTGAAAATCCGGCTAAAAATACCACCGAATATTGGCTCTTGTTCGATTACAATTGGGGGGGGCACTACAATGTGCTGAAAACGGATAAATTCCGGTTCTCGGCAGGGGCTATATGGAATACCTCCATTGGCGTGCTGTACAACGAGCGAAACGGCAACAACCCCGCATCGGCAAAAGCATATAGCAATATAAACCTGTCGGTAATAGGTTTTTACCGCTTAAAAGACATCACTTTTCGCTGGCAGATGGATACGCCGGTTGCCGGAGTTTTATTTTCGCCTCATTTCGGACAATCCTATTACGAAATGTCGTTGGGGAATACGGTTGGCGCCGCCAATTTTGCCTCTCTGCATAACCAGCGGGCTTTGCGAAATTATTTTACCATCGACTTCCCAGTCGAAAAATTCACATTCCGACTGGGATATTTAGGTTCGTATTATCAAACTAAGGTACACAGTTTGCAATCGCACAACTATTCCAACAGCATCGTCATCGGGCTGGTTGCAGAATCAATTAACTTTAGCGGAAAGAAATTGAAGCGGAATAAACAGATTAAGAGTAGTTATTATTAACCTGAGTTCCGTTTAAGAAAACCTATTTACACCTAATTTTCTTTACAGAACAACCTCAGTAGCAATATGTTACATACATACAGACCTCATTACCTCATTAGAATGCAAGCGCAAATGAGGTAAATGAGGTTTAATTTGTGGAAGATTTATTGGCTACTGAGGTTATTATGTAAAGAAAATTAGGTGTAAATTAGGTTTTTTATTGAATATCAATTATTTATTATTCTTTCTTATCCAGAACTCAGGTTATTAACAGGCCACTAAGGCTGTCCCAATATGGAAACATGGAGAGGGGCTGTAGGGGCAGACCTGTGTGTCTGCCCAGGGATTGTAGGGAGATTGCGGGTCGGAGCCCGCAATGACAGCGTTTTTTATCGCTTCGCGCCAATTATTCACATTATTCCCATTGGCACATTATTCTCATTATTTATCAGTCTTGCCAGATAAGTATGGGGCTCGCATTGACTTCTTCCAGTTTGCGGGCTTTTATTTTCACAATTTCGCCATTGACAAAAAACACAAGGTTCCCGTCTTCTTTTTGCTTCTTTTCCAGTAACCGGTCGCAAGTCATGTTCAAACCGCTGATGATTTTATGGCGTAAAACTAGTTCGTCCCGGTTCATGAATTTCGGAGTATATTGTAAATTTCGGGAATGTAAATTTCGGTAACCTGGTCTCTTTTTCCCTCGGCTATCAATTTGAAAGGAATTTCGGAGTTGTTGATTACGATCCAATAATCGCAGATGGGCGTATATAATGTAAACAAATTGCGTATGCCCGATTTATATCTTCGCCTGATAACCTCCTCCGGCACATTATGCCCGCCGGATCTGACCCTGTCTTCGACCCTGCTTACGGCCAAATCGGGCGAATTGAGCCAAAAATACAGCAAGGTAACAAAGTAGCCCTGTTCCTGCGCTTCCCTGATAAACCGGACGTATGATTTTGTGGCCAGGGTAGTTTCGATGGCGAAATCTTTTTTATTCTGGAGCAAATCTTCCATTCGCCTCACCATAATCCTTCCCGCATCAATTGATACACTTTCGGGTTGAAAGGGAGATAGTCCTCTTGCTATTTCGTCGGCATTTATAAATTCCTTGCAATCAAGCATTTCGGGCAACATAACATACGATGCTGTGGTTTTGCCCGCACCGTTGCATCCACCTACAATAAACAGATTTGGCATGTATTATTCTTTTATTTTGTTTTGCAAAGATAGGTTTTTAACCGAAAAGAGCAATATGAATAATGAGAATAATGTGCTGATGTGCTGATGTGTTGATGTGAATAATGTGCTGATGTGCTGATGTGCTGATGTGTTGATGTGAATAATGTGCTGATGTGTTGATGTGCTGATGTGAATAATGTAGGGTCGTGGCGTGCCACGACCATTTTTATTTTGTCATTGCGGGCTCCGACCCGCAAAGAACAGTCGGATCCCGCAATGACAGTCAGTTTATAGTCGCTTCGCGCCAATTATTCATATTATTCACATTAGCACATTATTCTCATTATTAAGGTTGGCTATTGGAAGATTATTACTAAATTTGCATGTTTTTTTCAGGAAGTGATACACATTATTATATAATACCAAATTTGAGTTATGCTTACAGTAGAGAAAATTGGCGGAACATCCATGTCTCAATTCAAAAATGTTTTGGATAATATTATTATAAGTAACCGGAAACCGGAAGACTATTATAACCGGATATTTGTTGTTTCGGCATACAACAATGTAACCAATTGGTTGCTGGAACATAAAAAGACAGGAGAGCCCGGCGTTTACGTTAAGTTTCTCGAAAACGACGATTACACCATCGCTTTGGATAGCCTCTGCCAACGATTGTTGCAGATAAATGCAGGGATGGAATCCATAGGATTAGATATTCGCAAAGCCCGGGAATTTATTGAATTTCGGCTCGAACAGGCCAAAAACATGTTGAATAGCTTGAGTCAGGTGATGGCATCGGGCTATGTGAGAACAGATGATATTTGCCTGGCGGCACGTGAAATATTGGCCTCGATAGGGGAGGCGCACTCGGCATGGAATTCGGTGAATATACTGAATAACAACGGTGTGAATGCCCGGTTTATTGATTTATGCGGCTTCAATGATTCCTGCCCATTGACCATTGACGAACGCATAAGAGAAGCCTTTAAAGGAATTGAGTTTGATAAGGTTTTGTGCATTGCAACCGGCTATACAAAAGGAACAGAGGGCATTATGCGCGCATTCGACCGCGGATACACCGAAGTAACTTTCAGCAAAATAGCCGTTGAAGTGAAAGCCGGTGAAGCCGTTATCCACAAAGAATATCATCTGTCGAGCGCCGACCCCAATATCGTTGGGCCGGACAAGGTGATTCCAGTAGGACGTACAAGCTTTGTTATTGCCGACCAGCTGGCCGACATAGGCATGGAGGCGATACATCCCAAAGCCGCTAAACCACTCGAATTGGCAGGCATTAACATACGGATAAAGAACACATTTGAATCCGAACACCCCGGAACACTTATCACACGCGGATATATTTCGCCCGAACCTAAAATAGAAATTGTGTCGGGCACCAATAAGGTGGTGGCGATAGAAGTGCACGACCCGATGATGGTGGGAGAAGTAGGCTTCGACTTGAATATCATGACGTATTTTGCCAAGCACAATGTGAGCTATATCCTGAAATCGACCAATGCCAACTCCATAACAATGGTAGTTTGGGACAATCATAAATCGCGGGAGCTAATCGAAGACCTCAAAGAATCGTTCTACGAAATTGTGGTAGAAAAGGTAGCCATCGTGTGCGTCATGGGAACAAACATAGCCATGCCCGGCTTTTTATACCGTGCATCTAAAGCGCTGTATAATAAAGGTATCAATATCGAATGTTTCGGACAATCGTTGCGGCAGGTCAATATGCAGTTTGTTATGAAGCGGGAATTTTACAACGATGCCGTGTATGCCTTGAACGAAGAATTGTGTTTGAAATCACGCATTCCCGTTGTCGGAAAAATAAAAAATTAGGAAGTTTTATACTTATGGGGGTATTTCGTATGGTATAATTATGTAACTTTGCCTGATGGAATTTGGTTTCTGAAACAGATTCCATGAAAGTTTGGGCTTGAACCATGAAAACATAAAACTCAAAACCTGAAATAAAGCGAATACCCGTTTTTAAATGTAGAAATGACCCTAATAAAGGATATTTTTGTGTTTTTAATTGAATTTTGCAGTTTTTTTTATGGAAAAGACAGCTAGACATAAAATCAATTCCTATATTTGTGCGGGCAAAAATTAAAGATGTTAAAAACCAAATTAAATCGCCTGAAAGCGAAAAAATGATAATAACAGAAATAATCACTAATTAAAAAACAATTTTATTAATTTATTATGGAAACTAAACCAACTAAACCAACGAAAACGACCAAACCAAGATCCAAAGGTGTATCTGCTATGCTTGTGGTTATTGGTTGTGCTATTATTGCTCACTTGTTCTTTTACCTCTTTTGCGGAGCAGACAGTAACTTTGACGAAAAAGGGCACCCTGTAAACATGTTTGGAACATTGAAGCAAGGGGGATTTGTAATTCCTATCGTAATGACACTTCTTCTTACGGTGTTTGTTTTGTCAATCGAGCGTTTCTTTGCTCTGACCAAAGCGAGCGGTAAAGGTAGCATCACCAAATTTGTAGCGCTTGCAAAAACCAAACTTGATGCCGGCGACATCGAAGGCGCAAGAAAAGCGTGTGATGAACAAAAAGGTTCTGTCGCAAACATTCTGAACGCCGGACTATTGAGGTACGAAGATGTTGAAAAACTGGGAAACTTAAACAACGACGAAAAAGCAGCCATCATCCAAAAAGAACTGGAAGAAGCTACAACTTTGGAATTACCTTATCTGGAACAAAACCTGAACGTAATTGCAACTATATCTTCGTTGGGAACACTATTCGGACTATTGGGAACGGTACTTGGTATGATCAGGTCGTTCGGCGCGATGGGTAACGAAGGAGCTCCCGATTCAACTGCTCTTGCGATTGGTATCGCCGAAGCCTTGATGAATACAGCGATGGGTATCGGTACCGGCGCTGCTGCGATTGTTTCTTACGGTTACTTTTCGGCAAAAGTTGGAACTATTTCCAATGCTGTTGACGAAGTAGGTTTTGCCATTGGCCAAACATACACCAAAGTACATTTAGGAAAATAAAAAAAATATTGTAGAATGATTTGTGGAATTTGAATAGAATTTCACTCTAATAAATAAAATAAAGAAGAGATGTCTAAAGTAAAAGTAAAAAAACACAGTACGTTTATTGACATGACGGCAATGAGTGACGTTACTGTACTCTTGCTGACATTCTTTATGTTAACTGCGACTTTTATTCCTAAAGAACCGATTCAGGTGATTACACCTCAATCAGTTTCCGAAATTAAAGTGCCTGAATATGACGTACTAACCATATTGATTGACCCCAAAGGGAAAGTCTATATGAACATCGACAGGGCGGATAGCAAAAAAGCGACACTGGAAAAAATGGGAGAACTTTATGGCCTCTCATTCACACCAAAACAACTGATAGCTTTTTCGTATCCTACAACCTTTATCGGTGTTCCTATGAGGGAAATGAAATCGTTTTTGGATAAACCCATGGACGAGCAGGATGTAATGATTAACAGTTACGGAATCCCTTCGGATAGTATTAATAATCAGCTGGCTCAATGGATCAGGACGGCGAAAGATGTAAACAGTGATTTGGAGATAGCGATTAAAGCTGACAAAGAAACAGCTTATCCTCATGTTAAGAATGTGATTTCTACACTTCAAGACCTGAAAGAAAACCGCTATCGGTTAGTTACTAATCTTCGTGGAATGCCTGATGGATTTTAATTGGGAATATCAAGCGGAACTTTTAATAAAAAGTAAATTAAAATAAAGTTATGGCAGAAGTAAATACCGGTAGTGACGAAGGTAAAAAAGGGAAACCCAAAAAGATGCACCTGAGGGTGGACTTCACCCCGATGGTTGACATGAACATGTTGCTAATCACCTTTTTTATGTTTTGTACTACCTTAAGCAAGCCTCAAACTATGGACATTACGGTGCCTACAAAGGATGATAAGGAATTGACAGAGCAGGACAAAAATAAAATTAAAGAATCTCAGTCAATAACTATCCTTTTGGGCGAAGAAAATAAAATCTATTATTACTTGGGAATGCCCAATTATGAAGATTATACCTCTTTGAAAGTAACGGATTTTGCCGGTTTGCGCGACCTGTTACTCGAACGTAATGAGATAGGAATCAGGCAAATGACAGCGTTAAAGCTGAAAAAATACAAGAAAGAAGTTTCTGAGGAAGATTTTAAAAAGCAATCATCGGAGATCAGGAACAGGAAAGAGGGCCCGATTGTGGTTATAAAACCAACGGACTTTTCGACTTACGCCAATCTCGTAGATGCTCTCGACGAAATGCAGATTTGCAGTATAGGTACTTATGCCTTGGTAGATTTGGCGGATGGAGATAGATTTATGCTTGAGAATTATAGTACCAAGGGAAGTCTTTCGGCGCAAATTAGTAATTAATCACATTCATTTAAAAAGAGAATTATGGCTAAAGAAGTAAATTTGAATTCCTCTGAATGGTGTGATATGATCTTTGAAGGAAAGAACAAAAAATATGGAGCATATTTTTTGCGTCAATCTTCCTCTAAAAGACATCTGGTCGCATTCTTAATCGTGCTGATTGGCGTAGGGGTTATTTCGGCAATCCCTTCAATCATGGAAGCGGTGAAAAGAAACAGCCAGAATCTTGGTGGGGTAGAGGATGCGTTCGAGCTTTCAAACATTACCAATGTAGAGGAACAAGTTCCAGAAGAAAATATCATCAAACAAGAAACGGCTCCACCGCCGCCACCCTTGAAAGCAACCATCCAGTTCACGCCTCCTATTATCACAGAGGATGAAAAGGTATCGGAAGATGATGCAATGAAATCGCAGGACGAGTTGAATGAAAACAAAAATATTCAGGTGTCAATCGCAACTGTTGAAGGTTCTAACGATAAAGATGCGGTGGATATTGCGGACTTGAAAGACCACAAGGTGATTGTTCAGGAAGTAGCAGAAGAAAAACCTTTTGTCAGTGTAGAACAAATGCCTAATTTCCCCGGTGGAATGGGTGAGTTGAACAAGTTCATAGCAAGCAATCTGAAATATCCGACCATTGCATCCGAAAACGGTATTTCGGGACGTGTAATCGTTCGGTTTGTTGTAGGAAAAGAAGGAAAAGTTTCTGATATTCAGATAATGAGAGGATTGGATGCCTCTTGTGATAAAGAAGCAAGACGTGTAGTTGAACTCATGCCCAAATGGATTCCCGGAATGCAGAATGGACGCGCAGTTCCTGTATATTTTACGCTTCCTATCATATTCAAGCTGGCACAGTAACAACGATTTGTTTATAATATCATAAACTGATCATATAAAGAAAGAGGAGCGGATGATACTATCCTCTCCTCTTTTTAAAATTAGAGGAAATATAAAGGTATGAATTTTCGTTTTATCTGGGGCGCTTTTATGGCTGTGGCCTACATAGGAATAGCTTATCTGGTGGTTTTTACACCCGTACTAATCCGGTACAATGCCAATGATAATAAATCGGCAAACGATGAATATTTTATTGTTCGCATCATATTGGGGCTTGTCCTGTTTGCATACGGCCTGTTCAGAGGCTACCGGATATGGAAAATGAAACAAAATTAATCGCTGATAGGCTAATTTTAAATGAAAAATGAATGATGAAGAATAGAATCGACAAAAACAATTATTCATTCAATTGTTGCAAAACGGCAATTGGCACATTGGCACATTGGCACATTGGCACATTCGTTATCTGTTTACTGTGTGTCGTCCTCTATTCGTGTAGCAATGGCGGAAAGGCAACACGTACGGATACATACACAAGCGGTTTTGCTGTTTTTGTCAGCGACGATTGCTTTGCGCCCATTGTAGAGGAAGAAATAAACGTATTTGAAGCCTTGACCCCCGATGCCAGTTTAATGGCCCTGTACACCAGCGAAGTAGAGGCCGTGAACATGTTGTTGAAAGACAGCGTGCGACTGGCTATTTTGGGACGAGACCTCACCGAAGCCGAAAGACAGGGCATCAAAGCGCGGAATGAAAAACTGAATCCACGCTCGCAGAAGATAGCCATTGATGGTATCGCCCTGATAATAAACAAAGAAAATACCGATTCGCTGATCAGCGCTTCTCAGATACAGGAAATTATGACCGGCGGATTGACTTCGTGGAAACAACTGAATCCGCAATCGAACTACGACAACATTGCCGTTGTTTTTGACAATCCCAATTCGAGTACAGTTCGTTTTATCAAAGATTCGATATGTTTCGACAAGCCTTTGTACGAGGGTTTGAGGGCGCAGGAAACCAACCAGTCGGTTTTGGATTATGTTGCCAAAACCCCCAATGCTTTGGGAGTTATAGGCGTTAACTGGATTAGTAATCCGAATGATACCACCAATTTGTCATTTACCGATAAAATTCGGGTAATGTCGGTGAGCAGGAGCTATCCGGCTACCGAAGATAATAGTTATCAGCCACTTCCGGCCTTTTTGGCTTTGGGAGATTATCCCCTGACCAGGGATGTATATATTGTGTTGACAGACCTTAGAGGGACTTTGCCCGCCGGTTTTGTTGATTTTGTGGCAAAAGACAGAGGTCAACGTATTATACTGAAAGCCGGTTTAGTACCTGCCACACGGCCTGTTCGTCTGATCAGGATGAAAGACCACCTGTAAACCAGAAATATAAACTATAAATAAATATATATTAGAGACATGACAAAGAAATACTTATTAGGCGCTCTATTCGGTTTTTTGATAAGCTCCTTAACCTACGCACAAAACGTTGGAATTGATTATTTTAGTACGGACGAACTGGAAATAGCAAAAGATATTTTTGAAAAACAGTTGAACGTAAATGCTCCCGAAGCAAATTACTATTTGGGCGAAATAGCCTACGCCAAAGGCGAATCGGATAAAGCCAAATCGTATTACCAGCAAGGCCTTGCGGCATCTCCCGCCTACGTGTTGAACAATGTGGGATTGGGAAAATTGTTGCTGAAAACCGATGCAAAAGCAGCAGAAAACGAATTTTCGACAGCCTTGAAAAAAGACAAGAAAAACGTAGAAGTGATTGTTGCCATAGCAAGAGCATACTACCAGAACGGGCTAAAAGACAAACTGGCTTCGCGCCTGGAAGATGCCCGCAAAGCCAATAAAAAATCGCCATTAATCTACGTGTTCGAAGGCGATATGCTGAAAGATGCGGAAAAGTTGGGCGATGCTGCCGGATGGTATGCGCAGGCAATTAATTTTGCACCCGATTACACCATAGCTTATATCAAGACCGCTCAGGTTTACGAGCGTATCAATCCGGCTACGGCTATTGATGCCTTGAAGAAGGTATTGGAAATCAATCCCGATTACAAGCTGGCATATAAATACCAGGGGAATATTTACTATACGGGAGGACAATATGCCAAAGCTATTGATGCTTACAAAACATTTTTTGCCGATAAAACCTATAGCGCCGAAGACCTGACCCATTATGCGGCATCGCTGTTCTTCAGCAAAAATTATGACGAAGCAAAAGCCTTGATTTCGGAAGGAATAAAGAAAGATGCCAACAACTTTGTATTGAACAGGCTGTTGACTTACAGCGCCGTTGAATTGGAAGATTATGCCAATGGACTGATAGTTGCCGATAAGTTTTTTTCGCTGGATAAAGGAACAAGCGAATACATCGCAAGAGACTATATAACCTACGGAAAAATCCTGATTGAAAACGGACAGATAGATAAAGCCTTGGAACAATATGATTTGGCGATTAAACTCGACCCCACACAATTCGACTTGTATAAGGAAATTGCCGGCACATTGGCCGATGCGGGCAGAACAATTGACGCCGCAAATTATTTCCGGAAATACATTGATTTAGCCGGTGAAAAAGCCGAAGCCCTGGATTATTATAACATGGGCAGGTATTATTACATGGCAGCAGGAAGCGGAGTGAACTCAGAAGAAGCCGAAGTGCTTGCAAAAATCAAAGAACACCTTTTGGCCGCCGATACAGCCTTTGCTACAGTTGCAACTCGTGTATCCGACAGCCATTTGGGGTCATTCTGGAGAGCTCGCGCCAATTCGTTGCTGGATGTTATTGCAGGGAAAGAAACTAAGGCAAGACCCCAGTTGGCGAAACCTTATTACGAAGCAGCTATCGACATAATTCTGGCTAAAGAAGAAGCGGAGAAATCCAACGCTAAAGAATTGATAGAAGCATACCGTTATTTGAATTCGTACTACTATTTATTGTATGACGAAACAAAAAGCCCTGAGGCTAAAGCCAACACTATTTTGTACGGCGAAAAGCTGCTGAGCTTAGACCCCGAAAATGCCCAAGCTAAACAGATAGTTGAAGCGCTTAAATAAGCTGTATTGAGCGATATAAAAAAAGGCCTGATATTTCAGGCCTTTTTTTTGTTGTATTGATTAAAATGATGTACCTTTGCTATCAGTTTTGTGGATAGATTTGATTGATTGCAACCACATGAAAAAATGCTAAAATGTTTTTCATTTATTCTGCATTCATACACCTCTGTCCTTATTTATAAATAATTAAAACATTAATTATGAGTTATTTATTTACCTCCGAATCCGTTTCGGAAGGGCATCCGGATAAGGTCGCAGATCAAATATCAGATGCATTGTTGGATGAGTTTCTGGCACATGACCCCAATTCTAAGGTGGCATGTGAAACCTTGGTAACAACAGGGCAGGTTGTATTGGCCGGTGAAGTTAAATCGCAGGCTTATATTGATGTTCAGGAAGTGGCGCGAAATGTTATCGAACGCATTGGATATACCAAAAGCGAATACCAGTTTGAAGCGCAGTCGTGCGGTGTTCTGTCGGCCATACACGAGCAATCGGACGACATCAACCGTGGTGTAGATAAAAAAACCGACCCCATGGACCAGGGCGCCGGAGACCAGGGCATGATGTTTGGCTACGCAACAAACGAAACGGACAACTACATGCCGCTGGCATTGGATTTATCGCACGCTTTATTGTTGGAACTGGCCGTGATAAGAAAAAAAGAACTGCATTTGATGCCCTACCTTCGCCCCGACGCCAAATCGCAGGTAACAATTGAGTACGATGACAATGGAACACCCTTGCGCATTGATACGATTGTGATTTCGACACAGCACGACGACTTTGGCAGCGACGAAGAAATGCAGGCAAAAATAAAAGCAGACGTTATTAACATACTGATTCCCCGCGTCAAAGAAAACTATCGATTCAGGGAAGATATTGCCGGACTGTTTAATGATGAAATAACCTATCACGTGAATCCAACCGGAAAATTTGTTATCGGAGGCCCTCACGGCGATACAGGTTTAACCGGACGGAAAATTATTGTTGACACCTACGGCGGAAAAGGAGCGCACGGTGGAGGCGCATTCTCGGGAAAAGACCCATCGAAAGTCGATCGTTCGGCTGCTTATGCGGCTCGCCATATTGCTAAAAATCTGGTAGCTGCCGGCGTTTCTTCCGAAGTACTGGTGCAGGTTTCGTATGCTATTGGCGTGGCCAGACCAATGAACATTTATGTGAATACATTTGGTAAAAGCAACGTACAGCTAGCCGACGGCGATATTGCACGCAAAGTGGATCAATTGTTCGACATGCGACCGAAAGCAATAGAAGAACGCCTTAAACTGAGGAACCCTATTTATTCGGAAACCGCAGCATACGGGCACATGGGACGAAAAAATGAGGTGGTAACAAAAAGCTTCAAATCGCGCTATAGCCCCGATACGCTAAAAGTAGAAGTGGAACTGTTTACCTGGGAAAAACTCGATTTTGTTGAGCCCATAAAGAAAGCATTCGGCTTGTAATCAGAATAGAATGAGGCTGTGTCAAAAATTTTGAGACAGCCTCGTTTATTGAATTTCGTGTAAATTGTGGAAACAGACTCTATAACATACGATACGACGAACTATTGTGGAAAGCATGTATTGATAGAAAATTTGTCAATACCTGAAATCCAATTGCTCGATAAAAAGTATTGGGATAAGGAGCTGTTTTTTTCGATAGACTCGCTTCAGTCTCAGAACGAAACTATAACAGTGAGACCGGCCGAAAACCATGACGGAATTAAGCCGTTTTTCTCGCTGGAACAAATAGATGGAATATTTTCGCTATTGTTGCTCTGCTTCTTGTTATTGGCCTACATATACAAGGGCGGGATTCTCTTTTTTAAAGAAAATCTATCTTTCGCTTTTTCGACACGAAAGATTGTCAATCAGTTAAATAAAACAACCGCCTCGGAGTTTGGGTATAATTTTATCTTGATTTTCCAGTTTGTGCTGTTGGCATCCATCTCGCTTTTTGCCTTGTTCACCAAACAGGATACGACCTACATCCCCCCGAATAGCTTTTTGATTATACTTGTGTTTATGTTGGTCATTTTTTTATTCGGAATGGGTATGTTCCTTTTCTACAAGTTTGTAGGCTATCTTTTCGAAATTCAGGATGACATCAAAATGTTTATAAGAGGCCATCTGGTTGTCCTGGAAATCGTGGGATTGCTCGCTTTTATTCCTGTTCTGCTTTTAGTTTACTCAAGTTATTACCACGAAGTCTTAATCGGTTTCCTGATTGTGTTGTTCGTGATTTCGCGATTAATAATAATTTACAAAACCGGTGTCTTTTTTTTCCGGCAGAACGTTAATTTTTTATTTTCGATTGCCTACCTTTGCAACGTGGAAATAATTCCTTATTTTTTGTTGTACGGGGGATTGTTACATTTATTTAAAATAGACATAATCAGTTTGTTATGACTTTTAAGATTAAAAAAATATTAATATCACAACCTAAACCAAATACGGAGAAATCGCCCTATTTCGATTTGGCCGAAAAATATGGTTTGGAGATAGACTTTAATCCGTTTATTAAAGTTGAAGGAATTGATGCTAAGGAATTCAGGCAGCAAAGGATAAATATTTTAGATTATACGGCAATAGTTTTCACTGCAAAAGTAGCTATCGACCATTTTTTCAGGTTGTGCGAAGAACTTCGTGTTACGATGCCCGAATCGATGAAGTATTTTTGTATTTCGGAGGCGGTGGCGCTGTATCTCCAAAAATACATTATTTATCGCAAGCGTAAAATATTTTTCAGCGCGACAGGTAAAATGGCCGGATTGGCAACGCCATTAACAAAACACAATAAAGAAAAATTTCTGATGCCCGTATCCGATGTTCACAGCGACGAACTGACTGTGATATTGGATCAGAAGTCGATTAATTATACCAATTCGGTGATGTATCGCACGGTTAGCAACTCCATTGTACAGGAAGATATTGAAAAGTACGACATGTTGGTGTTTTTCAGTCCGGCAGGAATAGCGTCTTTATTCAAAAATTGTCCCGACTTTAAACAGGGAGATATTGCCATAGGATGTTTTGGCGCCACCACAGCCAAAGCGGTGCACGATGCAGGCCTGAGGCTCGACTGCGAAGCGCCTCTCCCCGAAATTCCATCAATGGCGGCAGCCCTGGAAATTTTCCTGAAAGAAAATCAGAAGAAGAAATAGTAATTAGCAAATTAGCGTGAGTTCATATAAGAATTGTCCGTTAGGCTAAGGCTGAAAGCCTTAACCTGACGGGTTGTAGAGGAGATTGCGGGTCGGAGCCTGCAATGACAAATGCAAAAAAGAGACTTATGACACAGCCTCATAGAATTTGCTAATTATCTCATTTTTAAATTTGCTAATTAAAGACTGGTGGAAGGTTTTACCGATAAGGATTTAGGGTGTGTGCTTGTGCGCCGGAATAGCCGTTCGAAACGCATGATAGCGAGGTACAAGGACGGGCACATTTTCCTCACGGTTCCGCCCCATTATTCAACAGATACAATTAAGCGGCTTTTTGAAGAATTGAAGCCACAATTGCTTGATTTCGAGCCGAAAAAGGCTTTTATTTTTAACGAAACTACCCAGCTGGAAACACTTTCGTTCAAACTTCTTATAACTAGGCACAAGCTACAGACTTATCATGGCAGCTTAAAAGATGGGATGCTGGTTATCTCTTGTCCCGAAACTACCGATTTTGAAAAAGAGGAAGTCCAGGGAATGATAAGGAATTATATCGAATCCGTCTTTCGGGCAGAAGCGAAGAGGATTTTGCCTTCTAAAGTTGAATTACTCGCCAAAAAGTACGGATTCAATTATACCGCTGTCAAGATTAACAACAGCAAGACCCGCTGGGGCAGTTGTTCGTCCCGGAAAAGCATAAATCTATCTTTCTTTCTATTGATTCAGCCGCTGCATCTCGTTGAGTTTGTGATACTTCACGAGCTATGTCATACCCTGGAAATGAATCACGGAGACAGATTCTGGGCGCTGCTGGATAAAGTTACAGGCAACAAGGCGAGAGAACTGACTAAAGAGCTGAAAATCAGTAAAGCAATGTGGTAAATCGCTAAAAATTAAGACTGAAATTTATACGGACACCCTCTTTGTTGATACCGGGGTGATCGAGGTAATTCAACCTTCGGACATAGTCGATACGAAAGAATTTTAATATATTTTCTACACCAACATTAAACTCCATATAGGGCATATTCGTCATGGAGTAAGAATCTTCGGGAAACAGCATTAAGTCCCTGTTATATAGCGGATTATTCTTCCTCGACAAACTGCCGGTAAAGCCGCTGAACTCAAAAACCTCCCGCCATTTAAAACTTCTTACCACGGGAATCCGGTTAAAGAGCCAGCCTCCCATCTTGTACTTCACATTCCACGAGAGTTGTATATCGTTTATAAATTCGAGCGGATTCAGTAAATTGAACGAGCCGTTTTGGAGGGTGATGGAATTATTGGCGTTGGCCGACACCAGAAGAGGGTAGGGAACTTTCCCGAAAATTCGCTCTCCCTTCACCGAGGAGTAAATTTTACCGTAAGGCGCCACCCACATTTCTTTATCAATTGACAAATACAGCTTGGTGTAATTGTATTGCCCTCCCAATAGATTCTCGAATCCTTTTAAGAATGAAAAATTGTAGATAAATCCTTTAGTCGGAAGGGTTTGCCTGAGCCTTCTTCGCTGAAAGAATTTTTCGTTCGGAGCATATCGCAGCATCAGCATTACTTCGGAGGTTCGGAGGTTGCGAACGGTGTCCAATTTATGCAGCAGGTCGTTTTGTTTCTCAAATGTAATATTCATCGCCGGTTTCTGATTGTGGGTTATGGCGTAAATATTGAAAGAAAAGCCACTGTAATATTCTTTGATGTACGAAATTTGGCTGGCTTGGTCGTATGCCAATTTTGCCGTTCTGGATCTGTTACTTATCGACAAAAGAATATTGTCCCTCTCGGCTTGCAAAAATTGCTGACCCAAGGCTGCCACATCGTACTTGTACGAAATAGACAAGTTGTTGTTCGGAAACTCATTTTTGTGGTAGTTTTTGTGGTTGAAAGCCCAAGTAGCCTCTCCCATATATTTTGGTTTGCCATCTTTAAAACCGTATGCAAAATATCCGTAAAGAAAAAGGTGTTTATGCAGATTTCTGGTTGTAGCGCCCGTCAATCGTAACCTGTTTCCCTCCAGATTATTATAGCTGTAAAGCGTTTCAACGGTTCCAATGTCTATTTTATTTTTGTCGGGGTCTTTGGATGTTGCTATGTAGCCCGAAGAGATGATGTTGGCAATTTTACCTATCTGACTGACTGTTTTATCGGCCATCAGTTCGTGCATCATATCATCCATGTTATAGTCGTTGTTGAAAACCTCGGGACGGTTATTTTTCCAGTATGCCTCGTTGTGCTTGTTGTATCCCGATAAGCGTATTTCGGGGGCAGGATTAAGGAAAATGGCATCTACCGGTTCGTTAAAACTAAAATTGCTGAATGTTTTAACTTTCTCGACATAAAATTTGAAGGTATCGAAAAGCGAAAACTCCATCGAGGTGGTATATTTGGTGGGTATCCACAAGTTGGGAGCTTTTTGTTCAAACTCCTGTTCCAGCATCATCGACTCTATGAAGTTCATGTTTATTTTAGTCGGAACCCGCATCAATATTCGTTTAATGGCGTAGGTAGAGTCGGTGGTTATATACAGATTTCCCGAAAAACCAATATCCCGGGTATTGAAGGGTACAAATCCCAGGTTTACATAGCGTGCACTGTCGATTGTTACCGTATCTATTAAATACCACTTATAAAAATCGACCGAGTTCGTAGAGCTTAGAGGCCCCACAAAGTCCCGGTAAAGCATGTTGATGTTGTTGTCGGTGATTGATACGTCTGCAAAGGTTTTAGACACGATGGTATTGATGGCTTCCGTATCAAGTTCCTGATCTAAACCTTCGTTCTGATAGGCTGTGATTACGGTTCTTGTCCCTTTCGGTTTTTTTCGGTAATATACTTCCGAAAGTGTTTCCCTCACCGAGAACGGAAGAATTGGTTTGCCGTTTATTTTCGATTTTGTCTCGTATTTGTGCAGGAATTTGAAATTCTTAAAAAGCAGTTGATTGGGGTCGAATTCGTTGAATGCGAAGAATATCCGGTCGTATTCATCGCTTTTGTAATAATCCTGATTGGCGATGAGCATATCGTTTTTATGCTCGATGACCTTCTTTATCAGGTCAACAGCCGGATTGTTTTCTTTTGAATATTTTTCTTTGCCGGGGCGCACGACCACCTCGTCGAGACTGACGCCCTCGGGCACAAGCAGTACATTCATCTGGGTAACTTGTCCGACCGGTATAGTTACCTCTTTGCTAAGGTAGCCCATCAGCGAAAACACAACGACATTTTTCTCCGTCCGGTTTCTTATCCGGTACTTACCGGCATCGTCCGTCAGTTCGCCTACGATTGAACCCTCGAAACGCACGGTGGCATAAGGTATGGGGGCGCCGGTAATGGAATCTTTTACCGTACCTTGTATAGCTGTTGTAACCTGCGCGTGTATGTTATTGCAGAATAGTAAAGATAAGATGTATAGAAATATAATTTTTCTTAGCATTTTTCTCTCAAAAAAAATTTATTCATCAATAACAGATTCAAATGAAGAACTGTTGTTGCGGGTTGACGAGCGGGCTTTTAGTCTGTCAGCTTTCTGTATCGCACCCGTTTAGGTTCTACATTGCCCAGACGGGCTTTTTTATTTTCTTCGTACTCGCTGTACGAACCCTCAAAATAAAATACTTCGGAATTTCCCTCAAAAGCCAGAATATGTGTACAGATACGGTCGAGAAACCAGCGGTCGTGCGAGATAACAACGGCGCATCCGGCAAAGTTTTCCAGCCCTTCTTCCAATGCACGAAGCGTATTTACGTCAATGTCATTGGTCGGTTCGTCGAGCAACAACACGTTGGCTTCCGATTTTAGCGTGAGCGCCAGATGCAGGCGGTTTCTTTCGCCGCCGGACAATACGCCGCACAATTTCTCCTGGTCGGCTCCGGCAAAATTAAAGCGCGACAAATAAGCGCGGGAGTTAATTTCCTTGCCGCCCACCCTGATAAATTCGGTTCCTTCGGATACTACCTGATAAACCGTTTTATTGGGGTCGATGGACTCGTGCGCTTGGTCAACGTAGGCTGTTTTTACGGTATCGCCTACTTCAAAAACGCCTTTGTCGGGTGTTTCCATTCCTTGTATCAGGCGGAAGAGCGTTGTTTTTCCGGCTCCATTGGGGCCTATAATTCCCACAATGCCATTGGGCGGAAGAGCAAAGTTCAGTTTGTCGAACAAAAGCTTGTCGCCGAAAGCTTTAGCTACATCCAGGGCTTCGATAACCTTGTTGCCCAAACGGGGTCCGTTGGGAATAAATATTTCGAGTTTTTCTTCTCTTTCTTTCTGGTCGGCGTTCAACAAGCGTTCGTAATCGTTCAAACGCGCTTTGCCTTTGGCCTGTCGTGCTTTGGGCGCCATTCTCACCCAATCCAACTCACGTTCGAGGGTTTTCCGGCGTTTGCTGGCTTGCTTTTCTTCCTGTTCCATGCGTTTGGTTTTTTGCTCCAGCCACGAGGTATAATTTCCTTTCCACGGAATACCTTCGCCACGGTCGAGTTCAAGAATCCAACCGGCAACATGGTCCAGGAAGTAGCGGTCGTGGGTGATACAAATAACCGTTCCGCTGTATTGTTGCAAATGCTGTTCGAGCCAGTCGATGGATTCGGCATCCAAGTGGTTGGTCGGCTCATCCAGCAACAAAACATCCGGTTCCTGAAGAAGCAGGCGGCAAAGCGCCACGCGGCGGCGTTCTCCTCCCGAGAGGCGCTCGGCCAATGCATCTTCCGGCGGACAGCGCAGGGCGTCCATTGCCCGTTCGAGCTTGTTGTCCAGATTCCAGGCATCGCTGGCGTCTATCTTGTCTTGCAGTTCGGCCTGACGGGCGAAGAGGGCGTCCATTTTGCCGGCATCTTCGTAATATTCCGGCAAAGCAAACTTTTCGTTTATTTCTTCGTACTCTTTCAGTATATCAACAATTGGCTGCACGCCTTCCTGTACGATTTCCTTGACTGTTTTTGCAGGGTCGAGCTGGGGGTCTTGTTCGAGGTAGCCCACCGAGTATCCTTTATCGGAGACAATTTCGCCCTGAAATTCTTTGTCTATTCCGGCGATTATCTTCAATAAACTTGATTTCCCCGAGCCATTCAACCCGATAATACCAATCTTTGCGCCGTAAAAAAACGACAGGTAAATGTTCTTTAAAACTTGTTTCTGAGGTGGATAAGTCTTACTTACCCCAATCATCGAAAATATTATTTTTTTATCGTCAGCCATATTTTATAACTTATAATTTAGAGGTACAAAGATAGCATTTTAGTTGCAAGTGTCAAGAATAATGAGAATAATGTGCCAATGTGAATGATTAGAATAATGCAGTAGCAACGCGTGCGTTGCTTTTTTTGGGGGTGATGTCCACCGCATTTTGAACGTAGGGGCGAATCATTATTCGCCCGTTGCCGTGAATTTCATGCATGATGGTTAGGAGATTGCGGGTCGGAGCCCGCAATGACAAATAGCCGATAATGGCAAGGGCGCGATTAATCGCGCCCCTACATTATTCTCATTGGCATATTATTCACATTAATTAATCTATCTTCACCACCACCGAGCTTTTCACATCGCCTGCCGATGCGGCACAATGAATGCTGAACTTGTCGGATTCTACTACCCAGCTGTGTTGTTTGTCGTCAAAAAAGGCCAAATCCTGCACTTTTACGGGGATTTCGACGGTTTTGCTTTCGCCTGCTTTCAGGAATACTTTGCGGAAAGCTTTTAATTCCTTTACCGGTCGCAGCGCCGAGGGTTTTGCCTGACTGGTATAAATCTGCACCACCTCTGCTCCGTCAACCTGTCCTTTGTTGCTGAGCGTGAATGATAGCTTTATTTCATCATCCTTGCCGTATTCTTTTTTATCGGCGTTCAGCTTGCCGTAATCGAATGTGGTGTAGGAGAGGCCATAACCAAACGGGAAGAGCGGCGCTATTTTTTTGGTGTCGTGCCAACGGTATCCCACCAGAATATCTTCCATGTAAACCTGCTTTATGCTATCGCCCGGGTAGGACAGGGCGCCAAAAGAATGAGCGGCGTTATCTTCCAATTTCTTCGGAATGCTGAACGGTAATTTTCCCGAGGGATTCACATCGCCTGCAATAACGCGGGCTGTTGCGTTCCCCGCTTCCGAACCCAAATACCACGATTGCATTAACGCGGGCACCTTGTCTATCCAGGGCATGGCAACGGCATTACCGCTAATAATAATCAGCCCCAGGTTTTTATTGACGCTTAGCAGTTCCTGTATCAATTCGTCCTGTCCGAAGGGGAGATTGTAGCTGATTCGGTCGCCGCCTTCGCTGTCCTGATGATGATTTTTGTTCAGTCCGCCGAAAAACAGTACCACATCGGCCTCTTTCGCCAGTTCAATGGCTTTGCGTTTCAACGAATCGGTATTTTGAGTAGGAGCCTTCACTTTATCATACGAGGTTGCGCCCGAAGCATAGCCCATTGTGTAAACAATCTGTTCGGTTCCATACCTCGCCTGAAGTCCTTCGAGGGGCGAGACTTCCTTTTTGGCCTTCAATTCGGAGGAGCCTCCGCCTGTTGTCAACGGACGAGTGGCATTTTCGCCAATTACGGCTATTTTTTTGTACTTCCCCTTTGGTATGGGAAAAAAGGCGTTGGTATTTTTCAGCAACACAATTCCTTCTTCGGCAATCGCCCGTGCCACAGCAGCATGTTCGGCGGTTGCAAGACTGCCATACGGGCGGCTCCTGTCCATGTTTGTCCTGAAATTGAGTCGCAGCACACGGCGGACTTTGTCGTTCAATTCCGATTCGGGCGCTTCGCCGCTCTTTATCAGTTTCAAAAGCGGTTGCGCCATGTAGTAGTTGTCGTAAGCCGAGTTGAGACCTGTGGTGAGGCCGTTTGTCCATGTGCCCATTTCTATATCAAGGCCGTTGAAAGCTGCTTCGCGCGCATTGTGAGCGCCACCCCAATCGGTGATAACGGCGCCGTCGAACTTCCATTCGGTTTTCAGTATTTTATTGAGCAGTATATCGTTATGGCAGCAATGTTGCCCACGGAATTTGTTGTATGCACCCATTATCGACCAGGTATGCCCCTCTGTAACTCCGGCTTTGAAAGCAGGCAGGTATATCTCGTACAAGGCTCTGTCGCTCACCTGCACATCAATGTGGTCGCGCCACACTTCCTGATTATTCAGCGCAAAATGCTTGAGGCAAGCCGCCACGCCATTTTGTTGAACCCCCTGAATATAAGGTACAACCATTCTGGACGACAGATAAGGGTCTTCGCCCATGTATTCAAAATTACGACCATTCAAGGGTGTGCGGTAGATATTTACGCCCGGGCCAAGCATCACATCTTTCTTTCTGAAACGGGCTTCTTCGCCGATAGCGTTGCCATATTGAAGCGAAAGCCCGGGGTTGAATGTTGCCGCCAGACAAGTCAAGGCCGGAAAAGCGGTACAGGCATCGTTCGACCAACCGGCATGTTTCCAGCTGTCCCATTCTATTTCCATGCGTACGCCGTGAGGCCCGTCGCTCATCCATATTTCGGGAATACCCAACCGCGGGCAACCCGGTGTGCTGAACTTGGATTGCGCATGTATCAGGGCTATTTTTTCTTCCAGAGTCAGCCGTTTCAGGGCATCTTCCACCCGTTCTTCTATATTTTTCGATTCATCCAAATAGACAGCCAGAGATTTGTTTTGGCTGTTGATGTTTACGGCAATAAGCATAAACACAGCAAGATAAATAATTTTTTTCATGGGACGAAGATTTAGTTTAAATTATCTGTTGGTAAAAATAGGATAAAAAACCGGGAAATCCAATGTGGATGATGAGAATAATGTGGTAATTAAAATTAGCACACAGAATACACGGAAAATACAGATAAACACGGATTCTATTTTTAACATACAACTAATTATCAGACATGGCAAACCTTGAAAAAATTTAGTACCACATTACGAATGAGATTCCTCCCTTTGGTCGGAATGACTGTCTCCTTTTTGGGAGAGGGGATGAGGAAGTGGCGGCTTCGCCGCCACTTCCTCATCCCTTAAACCACTAATAGGCGAGTCATTCCGACCAAAGGGAGGAATCTCCTGCTCATATCAGCAACTTTACCGAAAGGTATAAGCAGTAAAATTTTTCATGCGTTTGCCATAATATGCCAATGTGAATAATAAGAATAATAAACTGGGAGATTGCGGGTCAAGCCCGCAAAGACAAGATTGTAGAGACGTGGCGTGCCACATCTGTATCATACGAGTTCATTATTCTCATTAAATTATTTTATCATAAAACACAGTTATTATATCAATTATTTAATTTGCTAATTTAGTAATTACATATATATTTACGTTGTGAAATTCGGATTAATAACAAACACACTTATACCCCATGAAAAAACAGTTACTATGTCTCTTTATTCTTTTATGCATTTGCTCGTTACCGGCACTCATGTCGAAAAATTATTATATAGCAACAGATGGTAGCGACACAAATACCGGTGCGATAACATCTCCGTATGCTACCCTCAATAAAGCTCAAAGCCAAGTGGTAGCAGGCGATACGGTGTATATTCGCGGCGGTGTATATCGCATTGCCACAAGTCAGGTGATGGAATATTCGGGCATTTTTGCGCGGGTGTTCAAACTTGATAAAAGCGGTACTGCATCCAAAAGAATCTGCTATTTCGGCTATCCGGGCGAGCGACCGGTATTCGATTTGTCGGATGTAAAGCCTGCTGATTACCGCGTATATGTGTTTTTTGTGAGCGGTTCGTATCTGCATTTCAAAAATTTTGAGGTCGTAGGCACACAAGTAACTATTCTCGACCACACCCAATCGGAATGCTTCCACCACGAGGGCGGCAACAATTGTGTGTATGAAAATTTGTCGATGCACGATGGCAAAGCTATCGGTTTTTATCTGACAAAAGGTAGTAATAATTTGGTACTCAACTGCGATGCCTACAACAATTGGGATGATGTTTCCGAAAACAAGAAAGGTGGAAATACCGATGGTTTTGGCGGACACCCCAATTCCGCCTCCTATACCGGAAACGTATTCCGTGGTTGCAGGGCATGGTACAATAGCGATGACGGCTTCGACCTGATCAGCGCCCATGCCGCTTATACTATCGAAAATTGTTGGGCCTGGCGCAATGGTTATTCCACAACTAACGCATCCTTGGGCGATGGCACCGGAATTAAAGCCGGTGGTTATGGCATGTCGGCATCGCCAAAAGTTCCTACTGTTATACCCCGGCATGTTGTTCGGTTCTGTTTGGCTTACTACAACAAAAACAGGGGAATATACGCCAACCATCATTTGGGCGGAGTTGATTTCGTAAACAACACCAGTTACCAGAATCCAGTCAATTATGAGATGGTAAACCGGAAAAATGCAACCGATGCTACCCCCGTGGATGTGGCAGGTTATGGTCATACTCTCAAAAACAATGTATCATATCTTCCAAGAACTGCCAACAATCATGTTGCGAATATAAATACAGCCGAAAGTGAAGTAATGAACAACTCGTTTACCTTGTCTTTAAGCTTGGGTAATCCCGATTTTGAAAGCATTGATGCCGCACAATTGTCGGCTCCGCGCAAAGCCGACGGCAGTTTGCCCGATATTGACTTTTTGAAGCCGAAAGCCGGAAGCAAGTTGATTGACAAAGGCGTTGACTTAGGTTTTCCGTTCGCTGGCAGCGCGCCCGATTTGGGTTATGCCGAATATCAGATACCGGCGGCAATCGAAAGCGCAATCCTTGATAAGGATTCGGATAAAGAGATTCTATCGCGTGAATATTACGACATTACAGGAAAAAAGGCTACTGGAAAATCGAGCGGCTTACTTATTTGCCGCACTATTTACACAGACAATTCGCTGAGTGTTTCTAAAATATGGAACAAATAATATATTAGCACACGGAAACAACTGATATTTACTATATTATGACAACAAAACAATTCGTTCTTACATTTCTATTTTTTGTAGCTGCTTTTTTGGCATCTGCACGCAACTATTATGTTGCCACCACCGGCAACGACAGCCATGCAGGTAGCATTACAAAGCCTTATGCCACGCTTAGCAAAGCCCAAAGTGTGGTTACGGCAGGCGACACCGTGTATATTCGCAGCGGTGTATATCACCTCACCGAAAGCCAGATAATGGAATATATTCCTTCCACTACCCGCATTACGAATCACAAAGCCAATCTGGCCTGCATTTTCAAATTCGACAAAAGCGGTACTGCTGCGAAGCGTATTTGCTATTTCGGCTACCCGGGCGAACGTCCGGTGTTTGATATGTCGGATGTTAAACCGGCCAATTATTGGATGGTGTCGTTTTTTGTAAATGCCTCTTACCTGCATTTCCGAAATTTTGAAGTTATCGGAACGCAGGTTACTGTTACTACGCCCACAAATTCGTGGTGTTTTGCCAATATCAACGGCAGTTACAATATTTACGAAAACCTTGCAGCACACGATGGTATGGCCACCGGATTCTGGATAGAGCAGGGACAAAACAACCTGGCGCTGAACTGCGATTCGTACAATAACTGGGATAGTGTGTCGGGCGATAAAAAAGGCGGCAACAGCGATGGTTTCGGCGGACACATGTATCACAGCCAGACCGATACAGGTACTGTGTTTCGCGGATGCCGGGCATGGTACAACAGCGATGATGGCTTTGACCTGATAAATTCCAAAGCAGGTTTTACCTTTGAAAATTGCTGGTCGTTCTACAACGGTTATTCTACTACGGGCGCTTCGCTGGGCAATGGCGCGGGCTTCAAATCGGGTGGTTATGGGATGAAAGCCACTGCCACGCCACCTGCGGTAATTCCGCGCAATGTGGTGCGTTTTTGTCTGGCTGTAGAAAACAAGGCACAGGGTTTTTATGCCAATCACCATCTGGGCGGAATAGATTTTTACAACAATACATCCTATCGCAATCCGTCAAATTACAATATGATTTGCAGGAAAGATGCCAACACCGCTGTGGATGTAGCCGGATACGGGCATAATATCAAAAATAATGTGTCGTACAGCCCGCGTACGGCAGACAGTCATATCTCCAATATCAACTATGCCGAAAGTAAGGTGCAAAACAATTCGTGGGATTTCAGCACATTTACACTAAGCAACTCCGATTTCCGAAGCATAGACGTGAGCCAACTTACACTTCCACGCCAAGCCGACGGCAGTCTGCCCGATATTGATTTCTTGAAACCCTCCGCTACCAGCCAGTTGATTGACAAAGGTGTTGACACAGGTTTCCCCTTCAAAGGCAGCGCGCCCGATTTGGGGTATTCTGAGTATAAATAATGGGAATAATATGCCAATGTGAATAATGAGAATAATGTAGAGGCTGTCTCGAACGTATTTTTGAACGCAAATTACGCAGATTACGCGAATTCGCGCAAATAATTTTATGAATTGACTGATTTTAAACAGTATATAAATTGTGATAATTCGCGTAATCTGCGTAATTTGCGTTCTTTTGAAACAGCCTCTTTCTATTGCTGTCATTGCGGGCTCCGCCCGCAATCCCCCAAGCATGGCACAAAACCCCGTGCATTGCACAACCTCTCAGTAGAGACGTGGCGCGCCACGTCTCTACACACGCACTGTCGAGACGCGCAAATATTTCATCATCCCATCAATTGTGAATATCGTGTGTTGGGCGTATGCCATACGCCCCTACGAACCACAAAATTTTAATAAATTCCGTCTGTTTTTAAAATTTCCTTTGAAAGATTACGCTCTTTAAAAAGCATCTCTTTTGCTTTCCTCTTGTATTCTTCTGTGTATTCAAAACAAAAAAAGATGCTATAATATAAATCCAATTTTTCATCCACTAAAAAGTCAGGATGAAAAATGGCAAGTTCCAAAATGCTGATTTTATCAGTTTTTATATCAGGAATCATACTTATATACCCATCAAATAATCTATACGGGCTTCCGTATGCTGAAAAAACTGTCAAAAAATTATTCTTATTATGGTAATCCTTATACTGATTCCTGATGTCCCTATACGAATAATTAATATCAATAATATCTTGTCTTAAATAATACGATTTACCATTTCGTAATAAGATAATTTCCTCTGTTGGAAATAATAATAAAGTATCGTTATCGCTGTTCACAAAATAATAATCATCCGAAATACGATTATTATCGGAGCAACCAATGAGCATAACTGATAAAAAGACGAGGTATAGTATAACAGATTTCATGATTTTTTTAATTCTCATAAATGTGTGTATTCACCAATTCCCCGAATGAAGGTGTTATAAAATGCGGAAGCGTGGGAACTTTCAGTTTATCTAATTTGAGGTACGACCAAGCACCCACACAGAAATAAACAGTTACCCCCACGCCTAGCGGATATATACGTAGAGTATATACGCGAAGCATGAACGTTTGCAAACTGCTTATCCTTCTGTGTAAAAATTGGTCGTTTTCAAATTAAGGATAAAGCTAAAACGCTTCAATAAATATGTAATAAATCAAGGGCTTAGCAACGCTTTGCCGGTTCGTCCCATGACATGGGCAAAGATAGGTAAATATGTGAAGAAGTAAAAGCGATAAGGGAAAAATAAACAGTACAAACGCATGAAAAATTTTAGAACCACTATTGCGGATGAGATTCCTCCCTTTGGTCGGAATGACTGTCTCCTTTTTGGGAGAGGGGATGAGGAAGCGGCGGCGAAGCCGCCGCTTCCTCATCCCTTAAACCACTAACAGGCGAGTCATTCCGACCAAAGGGAGGAATCTCCTGCTCATATCAGGAAAGGTATAAGCTATAAAATTTTTCATGCGTTTGCCATAGGAAAATAAATTTTTAAATGTGTCAATGAGAATTATGTGCCAATATGCCAATGTGAATAATGTAGGGTCGTGGCGTGCCGCGACCATTTCTATTTCTGTCATTGCGGGCTCCTACCCGCAATTGGAGCGGAGCGTAAATCGGCCTTAGCCAATCTCCTGACAATCAACGCTAATTATATATTCGTAGCAACCCGTTCGCGGCAGCGGGCGTATGCCATACGCCCCTACGAACCCCCTACATTATTCACATCAGCACATTATTCTCATTGGCATATTGGCACATTATTCTCATTGGCATATTGGCACATTATTCCCATTAATATTGTACCGAAAGGTAATTGTAGTCGTCTATGATTTTTTTCAGGAAGGCGCGGTCGCTTCCCTCGTAAGAATAATCTGTTGTTTTCTTTACTTTTTTGGCTAAATACCGGAGTGTGTCGGGGTCGCTGTTGTACCTGTAATTTTCCAGTACTGCACGGATGGTAGCTATGTCCTTGTCGGTCAGTTTCTCCAGTACATCGCTGTAAACTACCGTATAGTTGTCGTGAAAATCCAAATCGGGAATGCTCGGTTGGTAGCTACCTGCTTCGGGCTTGAGGCTGATAACGGTTGTTTTGGCCAGAATGTCGCCCAATCGTTGCGATTTTTCGGTAGCAGCCACTAAGACAACGGCGAGGATGCTGTTGGTTAATGTAAAATCGACCAGCCGGAACAGCCATCGTATGAGGTAGCTACCAACCGAGGGGGTAGTTCCATCTATGTTTACTACTTTTATTTTCAGTATCTTTTTGCCGGGGCTTTGTCCATTGTTGAAAATCTCGAACAGCAGGTCGTAAAAAACAACGGGCAAACAGGCGATTAAAAATAGCCAGACCATTATATCCTCGTTGCTGAACGAATAGAGTATTATTACCAGCCAGACAATGAACCATATCATGATAAAAAGGCCATCCAATAAAGTGGCTAAAATGCGGGGGCCTAATCCGGCAGCGCGCATATCAAGGGTTACGTTTTGAGTTGTTTGTATCTGAATTGGCATTCGAGTGTTATGTATAGTTAATTGAGTTTACAAAAGTAAAATATTTTTCAATAACTTTTTGCCCTTTTTTGCAAAGAACTATCTTTGCAGGTAACTTAATACGCCGACCGGACATGAGAGAAGCCTTTTTTATAAAGCAAAACAAAGATAAATGGGTAAAAATCGAAAAAGAAGGATACAACGACCCGTCCTCCGACGACCTCGCCAATAACTTTATAGAATTGACCGATGACCTCTCGTATGCAAAAACTTTTTACCCTGATTCACAGACCGAAAAATACCTGAACAGGTTGGCCGGAAAATATTTTATGGGCATCTACAAGCACCGGAAAAGAGAAGCCGGACGGTTTTGGCGTTTTTGGAAGGAGGAACTTCCCCTGGTTATGTATCAGCGGCGCAAGCTTATGTTCTATTCGTTTCTTTTTCTCTTATTGGGTTTTACCTTGGGCGCCTTTTCCGCCAGTCAGGATACCGGTTTTGTGCGATTGATACTGGGTGATTCGTACGTGAATCAGACCTTGGAGAATATTGATAAAGGAGACCCGATGGCTGTTTATAAGGCTGAGGAATCGGCGCCTATGTTTCTTATGATTTCCAGCAATAATATTAAGGTTGCTTTCATAGCCTTTATTTTTGGCATTCTGTTTTCCATCGGGAGCGTTTATATCCTGTTTTCCAATGGGGTTATGCTGGGCGCTTTTCAGTATTTCTTTTACCAAAAGGGACTGTTGACGACTTCCATGTTGTCGATATGGCTCCACGGCACGCTCGAAATATCCGCTATTATCATTGCCGGCGGAGCAGGATTGGCGCTGGGAAACAGCCTCCTGTTCCCCCAAAGCTATCCGAGACTGTATGCCCTGACAAAAGCAGCTAAGGATGCCTTGAAAATTGTGGTCGGATTAATCCCCGTCTTCATAGTAGCCGCCTTTATCGAAAGCTTCCTGACACGCTTAACCGAAATACCCATCGCTTTCAACCTGACAATCATTGGCCTGTCGGCCAGCTTCATCGGCTATTATTTCTTCTATTATCCTTATAGGGTGCATTTGCGGGAAGTGGGATAGGGGTGTTATAGTGAAGGAGGTATTGGAGGGGAGATAGAAAAACCCCGCCGATAATGGGCGGGGCAAGGCCGATTGACTTTGAATGTCAAATTAAAAATGCAACCGACTTGTTTATTTCCTCCGATATTTCGGTTAAAGCCTTTTGCAATGTGCTGATTTCTGCTTTATTGAATGATGCCTGTTTCCCATTCACTACATTGCCATTCAGGCGTTGGTAGAACCATTGAGGCGTTTTATTAAAATAGTTTTTTGCTAAATAAGAAACTGATATAATCGGTAGTACATTTTGTAATTTTTGGCGTAATTCTAACTCTTTCAGTTCATCATTTCGCTCCTGCATATCTGAAATAAACGCTTCATCAGAACCTTGTTCAATAGCCAATTTTTTCATTTCGATGTCAATGGCATTTATTTCTTATTTTCTTTTGATACTTTCTTCATTTTAGTTCCATTTCTAATTTGACAATACAAATTTAATAACCATTTTGTTATTATCGAAGCTTTCCAGCAAAGATTTTTATCTCAAGCAATTATTTTAAGCCTAAGAAACAAAAAAGAGCATACAATTAATTATATTTCAATTAATTATATGCTCTTTGTCGGGATAAGACGACTCGAACGTCCGACCTCCACGTCCCGAACGTGGCGCGCTACCAACTGTGCTACATCCCGCTTTTTTATGCGTTGCAAAGATAGATAAAAAACTGAAAACTGAAAAAAATAAATGAGAATAATGTATGTCGTGGCGTGCCGAGACTATTTTTCTTTCTGTCATTGCAGGCTTGACCCGCAATCCCCCAAGCGCGAGCAAGTCTCTCCGATTTTGTTCCATACTCGGGAGATTGCGGGTCAAGCCTGCAATGACAGTCAGTTTATAGTCGCTTCGTGCCAATTATTCTCATTAGCACACAGAGCAAACATTCAACCCCTTCGGGGTAACGGTATATAATTCTTTCATGCGTTTGCCCTGGGGGGAACTTGTAAACTATCCATTAAAATATTATATTTGCATATAAATTAGTTGGTAATAATGCCGCAAAAAAGGACACGGAAAAAGAAGAATAAAACTCGCCGCAGTGTTAATTGGGTGATTTTAGGAGTAATAGCTATTTCAATTCTTGCTGTTGGCTACTATATTTATGTGAAGAAATTCAAGCAGGCAACTTCTTTCAATAAAGTGGGATTTACGGTGCGCGGCGTCGATTTGTCGCATCACAATCCCATAATAGATTGGAGCGAAGTAACCGGACAAAACATTGGCTTTGTGTATATGAAAGCAACGGGAGGCGTTTCGCACAAAGACCGGAACTACCTCTACAATTATAAATCGGCCAAGAAAAGCAACATCAAAGCCGGAAGTTATCATTTCTACCTTTTTGCTGCTTCGGGGAAAAAACAGGCACAGCATTTTATCAAAACCGCCAGATGCGAGTCGGGCGATTTATTACCGGCCATTGATGTTGAACACTCACCCGACAATCCGCATAGCCACGATACCGTTTATACACAGCTTGTTGTAAAAGAATTGAAAGCGCTCGAAAACGAACTGTACGAGTATTATGGGGTACATCCGGTGATTTATACAAATAAACAATGCTATGGCCTGTACATAAAAGATTACTTCTTCGATAATCCGTTGTGGATATGCGATTTGAGCGCTGAACCTTCGGGTATTGATAATTGGATGATTTGGCAATTCTCGCACAAAGGGAAATTGGATGGAATTAAAGGCGACATTGATTTAAACTATTATCGCTACTCGTACGAAGAACTGAATAAAATATTAATGCCTTAAGCCATGAAGAAAATAACGCTTTATATGCTTTGTCTGGCTTTTATCCTGACTTCTTGTTTTAAGGAAGAAGACTTCGACAACAGCAAAAAAGGAAATTTTGAAGCATTGTGGAAAATCATGGATGAAAGGTATTGCTTTTTTGAATACAAAGACATCGACTGGAATGAAATACACGACAAGTATGCGGAGCGAATCAGCGAAGATATGGGCAACGAAGCCTTATTCGATGTGCTGGGGCAAATGCTTGCCGAGGTCAAAGACGGACATGTGAATTTGGCTACCAGCTACGATATGGCGCGTTATTGGAAGTGGTTTGAAGATTATCCCGACAATTTTGACGAAAAAATACAGCGAATTTACATCGGAACGGATTACAGGATTGCTGGCGGTCTGAAATACAAAGTGTTAGAAGACAATATCGGCTATGTTTACTACGAAAGTTTTTCGGATGGAGTAGGGGAAGGCAATCTGGATCAGGTACTGGACCGTTTAGCCGTCTGCAATGGCATTATTTTTGACGTCAGAAATAACGGCGGTGGCGTTTTGACTAACGCCGAACGAATCGCCAGCCGCTTCTTCAACGAAAAAACATTGATAGGTTACATCACCCACAAAACCGGAAAAGGGCACAACGATTTCTCGGAACCTTACGAAAGGTATATCGAACCGTCGGGCAGGTTACGTTATCAGAAAAAGGTGGCAATCCTCACAAACAGGCGGAGCTTTAGCGCAACCAACGATTTTGTAAATGCAATGAAGTATGCCCCGAATGCCGTAATAATAGGCGATAAAACGGGTGGAGGCAGCGGATTACCCTTTAGTTCCGAATTGCCAAACGGCTGGTCGGTACGCTTTTCGGCATCGCCCATGACCAACGCCGAAGGAGAACATATAGAATTTGGCATCGACCCCGATATAAAGGTCAGCATGTTGACTTCCGACAAAAACAAGAGAAGAGACTCCATTATTGAGGCGGCACGCAAGTATTTAGCCCCCTGAATCCCCCGTGGGGGACAGCCCCTCCAACCTCCCCGTAGGGGAGGCTTTTAAAGTCTCCCTAGGGGGATTTAGGGGGCTAAATACCCTTCCATCTCGGCCTGAAGTTTTTGAGCTTCCTCGCGTGCTGCTTTAGCGTAATTTTCTGTGTTACTGGCATAAATAATTGCTCTGGAGGAGTTTACCAGCAAGCCGCATTCGTCTGTCATGCCATATTTTACCACTTCGGCCAAACTACCACCCTGAGCGCCTACTCCGGGTACAAGCAGAAAGTGGTGTGGAGCCAGTTTCCGTACATCGGCAAACATCTCGCCACGCGTAGCGCCTACCACATACATCAACTGTTCATCGGTTCCCCATTCCTGCGATTTTCTCAGCACTTTTTCAAACAATCGTTCTCCATTTTCGTCTTTTGTCAGCTGGAAATCGAGGGAACCCTTGTTGGATGTCAGGGCTAAAAGTACCACCCACTTGTTTTTGTAAGCCAAAAAAGGTTTCACACTGTCTTCGCCCATGTATGGCGCTACCGTAACTGCGCTCGCTTTCAGGTGCTTAAAAGCCGATGCCGCATACATGTCGGATGTATTGCCAATATCGCCGCGTTTGGCATCGAGTATAATAAACTGGTCGGGATACTTTGTGCGAATATATTCTACTGTTTTTTCCAGCGCCCAAACACCTTTCACACCCATACTTTCGTAAAAAGCCGCGTTGGGTTTATAAGCCACGCAGTAAGGAGCGGTAGCATCTACAATAGCTTTGTTGAAGGCATAAACAGGATCTTCCTCGCTCAATAAATGTTCGGGAATTTTATTAATATCCGTATCGAGACCGACACAGAGGAATGATTTTTTACTCCTTATGTTGTTGATGAGTTCTTGCTTTGTCATAAATCAGTTATTTATCAATATTTTTTGGTTTTACATAACCGACAGTATTACGATGTCGTATCGGCGTATCGGATGCTTTTTCCGCCAAAACCGTCAAAGACATATACAAATCGGAAATAGCTTCGTCGGTTATTTTGTTGTAATCTTCCAAATCATCAATGCGTTGTCTCAGTTCTTCAATTTCCTTGGGCGCAATTTTTTGTTGTACAAGATAACTTCGTACAGCAACAAATACACGCATGATATTAATATTTATTTCAATAGCTTGCTTACTACTAAGGACAGAAGAAAGCATTGCAACTCCTTGCTCTGTGAATGCATAAGGGAGATAACGATTACCGCCCCAACTTGAGAACGCAAATTGCGTTCTCAAGTTTTTCCATTCATCCAAGTTGAGTTCAATCATGAAATCTGATGGAAAACGCTCAATATTGCGACGAACTTGTTCTTTAAGGCGACCTGTTTTAATTCCATACATTTCCGCCAAGTCGAAATCAAACATGACCCTTACACCTCTGATTTCGTATATTTTATTTTCAATAACCGATAACTCCATTATTTCTTTTTTACAATTCACTTTCTTTCAATCGCTCGGTATTTTCGGCCACAATCAGCTGGTCGATAATTGGTTGAACATCGCCGTCTATTATTGCCGATAAATTATACAGCGTCAGGTTGATGCGATGATCGGTAACGCGTCCCTGCGGATAATTGTAGGTGCGAATTTTAGCCGAACGGTCGCCGGTTGATACCATTGTCTTCCGTTTGGAAGCTATTTCGGCCTGATATTTCGACAGCTCTATATCGTAGAGTTTCGTCCTTAACATCTGCATGGCCAGTTCCCGGTTGGCTAACTGCGAGCGCGCTTGCTGGCACACAACCACCATACCTGTTGGTTTATGGGTCAGTTGCACTTTTGTTTCTACTTTGTTCACATTTTGCCCGCCGGCCCCGCTCGACCGCGCTGTCTGCATCTCCACATCGGCAGGATTGAGTTCAAAGTCAACCTCTTCGGCTTCGGGCAACACGGCAACGGTCGCCGCCGAAGTATGCACCCGGCCTTGCGTTTCGGTGGCAGGAACACGCTGAACGCGGTGCACCCCCGATTCGTATTTCAAAATACCATACACCCCTTCTCCCGTTACGGTAAAAATAATTTCCTTGTATCCTCCCGCCGAACCTTCCGTTAAACTGGTAACTTCGGTTTTCCAGCCTTTAAGTTCGCAGTATTTTGTGTACATGCGGTAGAGGTCGCCTGCAAAAATAGCGGCTTCATCGCCACCCGTTCCACCGCGAATTTCGACAATCGCATTTTTATTGTCTTGAGGATCGGAAGGTACGAGCAAAAATTTTATTTCTTCTTCGAGCAATGGCAAGCGTTTGGAAGCCGAATCCAGTTCTTCTTTGGCAATTTCGCGCATTTCCGAATCCGATTCGCTGTCCAGTATTTTTTTTGCTTCGGATATGCTCGTCAATACCTGCAAGTATTCTTTTCGGGCGGCGGCAATCTTTTGCAAGTCGCTGTATTCTTTATTCAGCTTCACATAACGCTTCATGTCGGATATAACATCCGGGTCGGTTATCAATGTTCCGATTTCTTCAAAACGGATAACCAGAACGTCCAGCTTTTCTAAAAGGGAAGTTTGAGACATTTATTTTTTCCTGAGATTATTTGCAAAGATACGGTTTTAACTGAAAAGTACCAATGAGAGAGATGAGAATAATGGGGGAATGTGAATAATGAGACTAATATGCCAATAAGAATAATGAAAATATAGCCGTCAGGCCAAGGCTGAAAGCCTTTGAGCATTAGCTTATTCGGACTTTTTCATGGTTTGCCCTATGTACAAATGTGAATAATGAAATTAATAACCAATGGTTAGAGGTTAATGGTTAGCAAAGACAATGTGCCGATGTAAATAACGACCGGGCAACGCATGGCATTGCCCTTTGTCCTTTTATTATAACCTCATTTTCACCTAATTTCAATTACAAAACAACCTCAGTAGCAATGTGTTATATTCGCAACCTCTTGTTTGGCGCAAGTTTTCAACTACCGAAAGTTATAAACTTTCTACATTACAGGCACAAGTTAGAAACTTGCGCCAAACAGGGGGGGCAAGCCCGCAATGACAGGCTTTTTTATTTCATTGGCACATTATTTATCAAAGATTTTGTCGAAATAATCGGGTTTCGACAATTTACCGTTGACCAAGGTAACCACCTCTATCACAGCTTCGGAGCATAGCACATTGTCGGATACGCGTATGATTTGTTGCTTGAACAAATAGCGGATGCCTTTCTTTTCGTAATCTACCGTACACCAAAATTCTTCGCCGCCGTGCAGCGAATTCCGGTATTTTATATTCACCTGCGATACCACGGCATCAATGCCTTGCAGGTGTATGTCGTAAAACCTGATTCCGTACGATTCCAAAAATTCGTGGCGGGTAACTTCGTAATAATGTTGGTAATTGGCATTGTTAACTATACCTTGGGCGTCGCATTCGTAATCGCGAACTTTCATTTTATAAGAGAACAGCGGTTGCATTATTTTCGTTTTTTATAGTTGACCGTTATCTATATCTTTCACATATAACTGTGTGTTTGTCTTACCGTTGTGCACATTTTCCTCGAGGGTGTAGCATATCTCGAAAGAGCCGCCCTTTACCAGCGGAAAACTCGAGCCTTGCCGGAAAGCTATGCCGTGCAAAAGTTGAGCCGAGGTAATATCAATCATTTCGAGCTTGATGTGTTCCGATTGTTTTCCCACCAGCTTGCTTGTGCCGTAATCTATCGCATTTTTTGTGGTGAATATCGGATTCAGGTTATCGGGGCCAAAAGGGGCGAAGCGCAGGAGGTCGAACATAAATTTGTTGTCAATGTCCTTAAATTCGAGCATGGCATCAATATTAATTTGCGGACGCATCATTTCGGGCGCTATTTCTTTGACCGACAGCTCCTCAAACCTCCGCTTGAACTCTTCCAGATTTTCTTCTTTGAGCGATAAGCCGGCGGCATAAGTATGCCCGCCAAAGTTTTCGAGAATATCTTTACAGGCTTCTATCGCTTTGTAGATGTCGAAACCCATGACCGACCTGGCCGAACCTGTAATCAGGTCGTTCGATTTGGTGAGGACGACAGCCGGACGGTGGTATTTTTCGGTGAGCCGCGAGGCCACTATTCCGATAACGCCTTTGTGCCAGTTTTCGTTGTAGATAACAATGCTTTTGTAGTCCTCTATAACCACCGACTCGTCGATAAAGGTATTTGCTTCGTCGGTTATCCGTTTATCCAGTTCCCGCCTGTCGTCGTTATAATGGTCGATGTTCTCGCTTTTAATCAGGGCTTCTTCTATGCTGCTCGACAACAGCAGATCGACTGCTTCCTTGCCATTCATCATTCGTCCCGATGCATTGATTCGCGGTCCGATTTTAAAAACGATGTCGCTGATAGTGATGGTTTTGCCTTTCAGTCCGCCAATACTGATAATCCCTTTCAGTCCGAGACTTGGATTAGAATTGAGTTGTTTTAGCCCGTAGTAGGTCAATATGCGGTTTTCGCCCGTTATGGGTACTATGTCCGAAGCCACGCTCACGGCCACCAAATCGAGTAATTCGGTTAGTTCCGAGAATTTGATTTTGTTATTGTAGGCCAATGCCTGTACTAGCTTGAAGCCCACGCCACAACCCGAAAGATGTTCGTAAGGATAGATAGAATCGGGACGTTTGGCATCAACAACGGCCACCGCATCGGGTAGAATGGCGTCCGGCATGTGATGGTCGCAGATAATAAAATCAATGCCTTTGCTTTTGGCATACGACACTTTTTCGATAGCTTTTATGCCGCAATCGACAGCAATAATCAATTTCACATTGGTTTCGGATGCATAATCAATGCCTTGCTCCGATATACCATACCCTTCGTCGTACCTGTCGGGAATATAGTAATCAAGATTGGAGCTGAACTTTCTCAGAAATTTGTAAACAAGAGCAACAGCCGTAGTTCCATCTACATCGTAGTCTCCATAGACCAATATGCGCTCTTTTTCCCCTAAAGCTTTTTCTATTCTTTGTACCGCTTTTGCCATATCCGGTAATAAAAACGGATCGTGCAAGTCTTTTAAGTTGGGATGAAAAAATCTCTCAGCCTCTTCGACTGTAGTAATCCCACGTTGTATAAGTAGCTGACAAAGGATAGGATTTATACCCAGTTGTTTTGCCAGGTTATCTCTTTCTTCTTTTTTTTGTTCTGTTAGGGGTTCGTAATTCCATTTGTAAATCATTATATATTGTTTTTCTTTCTTCTATCACAAGGGGAGACGCTCTGTCTCAGGTTGTTATGTGTTTCATGATACACCATAACACAAGGGTTGCCGCCAATTCCGGCAGCTTTAACATGTAAAGATAATATTATTATGTTGTCTTTAACAAACAAGTTAAACTTTTTTTGGTGTTTCGTTACACTATAAGCTAAAACAAAGATATTATCCGAAAAGTTTGATTGATATATAAAGTTTTGTACTTTAGCGTGGAAAATACAGTTCAAGCTATATAAACAGTTCGGTACAGTCTCATTCAAACGGATTTGTACCAATATAATGTAAAAAACAAAAAAACCATGAAGACTAATTATTTTTATTTATGTGCCTTTTTAATGCTTTTTCAACTATCTTCGGCACAGAAAAAACCGATTTATCCCATTGCCGGAGCCGACGAAAAAACACCTTCCCGTTCCCAGTACTTTAGCTGGATAAACAACACCAACGAAGGCCCAACGGAACAACAAACCTCGATTAACCTCGATTTTTTTGAGTGGTTGAACAAGGAATACGGCATGACGCTGGACATCTACGCTTTCGATGCCGGATTGATTGATGGGAATAATTTCTATGGAACCACCAAATCGGCTCGTTTCAAGTCGAAATTTCCACAGGGATTGGATGCTGTTTACCGGAAAGCGAAAAATATGAATACGCGCCTGGGTAGTTGGGGCGGCCCCGACGGGTTCGGAAATACGCCTCAGGAAGCTGCTGGGCGGATAGAAACAATGGTGGCGCTTTGCCGCGATTACGAATGGGCTTTATTCAAGTTCGACGGCGTATGTGGTGGCTTGCGGAAAGATAAAACGAATTATTTTATCGAGATGATGCAAAAAGCACGCTCATACTCTCCCGATTTAATCCTGCTGAATCACCGTTTGGAACTGTACGAAGGCTTGCCCTATGCCACTACTTTTCTTTGGGAAGGACAGGAAACCTACGTGGATGTACATGTGAGCAACAATGTAACGGCTCCTCACAACCGTGCCGGCACGCTGGCTCGCGGACTGGTTCCCGGCCTGAAACGCTTGACGGAAGACCACGGCGTATGTTTGTCCTCCTGCCTCGATTATTGGGACGATGACCTTATTTTGCAGGCATTCAACCGTTCGCTGATTCTTGCTCCCGAAATATACGGAAACCCCTGGTTATTGTCCGATGACGAGTTTCCCAAATTGGCGCGGATTTACAACCTTCACCGCAAATTCAGGGATATATTGGTCAACGGAATGGTGTTGCCCGATTCCTACGGACGCTATCCGGTTTCGCGCGGTGATGCCGAAACCCGCCTGATTACCTTGCGAAACCTGACTTGGAACGACCGTGAACAAACGGTACGCTTGAACGAAGAAATCGGCCTGACCAAAGGCAAAGCTGTTTATGTTCGCCAGTTTCATCCGGTGGAAAAAATGGTGGGGACGTATAAATACGGCGATGTTATAAACATAAAGGTTCCTGCATTTCGTTCGTTGCTACTTTTTGCTTCGAGCAATGAGAAGTACAACGACGAACCCGGTATTGAGGGGGTTGATTATGAGGTAGTCAAAAATATTCCAGGGAAACCGGTTGAGATTCGCCTGTTGGGATTGCCGGGTACTTCGGCTACTATTAAGTTGCCGAAAGGATTTTCTGCTAAAAGCGTATCCATTGATGGGAAAGCTGTTCCCGCCCTGGCTTCGGGGAAATCCGTCAATATCCAATTTGAAGGCGAGGTTTTGAAACATCCCTATCACCGGAAATTGGCCGATTTGTCCCGCACCGAATTTTCCGCAGATGTTTCGGCTTTGTACGAAGCTACCGTTTTTGCCGCCGACAATAACGCGCTGGAAGTCCGTTCGTTAAACCGATCGGGCGAAACTAAGATTCCGGTGGTGAAAGCGGCGCGGGATGCCTTTTTCAATCAAGCGACATTTATCGACAGGGGCGTATGGGATAAATACCTGTTTGATGGAGACATGGAAACCGGTTTTTGGGCCGAAAGATGGAAGAACCGTGATGTACTTAAAAGCGCTTGTTTACGCTTGGATTTGGGAAAAGAACAGGCCGTTGACAGTATAATTGTCAAAGTAAAAGACTATTACCGCTTGAGGCCGCTGTTGCCGGATGAAGGTCGTTTCGCTCAACTGTCTTCCGATTTAAAGAGCTGGAGAACAATTACATACATTTGTGGCACACGGATGAATATTCCGGTAAATACCTCGCTCCGTTACCTGAAATTGAATCCTTACCCCGATGCCATTTCGGAAATTGAAGTTTATTACAAGGGGCGAAAAGTTGACCCTTCGGCTTTTCGTGCCAGTAATTTGTTTACCGATTCGCAACAGATGAAATGCGAGGCCTTGTGGACAAGCTCGTTTGTGCTGGACGAGGTAGCCGAAAACAGTTACCTGTCGGTAGCCATCAACGGCAAACATGGAGATGAAAGCGCTTATGCCGCCCTCAAAGTGGATGGAAAATTGGTTGGCGCACCCTCCCGCGCCAAGTCCTATCGCTCTAACGCTTGGGAAGATTCCACTAGCCGGACAGCCTCCAACGCCAACTTCACTTATTATTTCCCCTTGGATGATAGCATGAAAAACAAGAAAATAGAAGTGTTTGTCATGGGATACAACAAAGACTTCCTAAACCTCCAGCCCGAAGTATGGATTTCGGCCTATCCGGTTCCGTATAAGGAAAAACGGATGATGATTCGATAGAATAATGTGCTAATGTGCTGATGAAAATAATGAGAATAATATGCCAATGGGAATAATGTGAATGTAGGGTCGTGGCGTGCCGCGACTATTGACAATGAATTGTTCGACCCACCTGTCATTGCGAGCTCCGACCCGCAATCTCCTATCAATCAACATTATGTAGGGGCGTATCGAAATAGCGTTGCCCCAATTATTATTCACATTGGCATATTATTCCCATTCAAGAGAGAGAAGATTTATCTTCTCTTTTTTGCAGCGGCTTTGGCTTGTTGTTGCTGAAGTTTTTGTGCTTCGGCTATGCGTGCCATGAAACCTGATTTCTTTCTGGGCTTTTTCTTATTTTCTTCCAGTTTTTTCAGCAAGGCTTCTTCGTCGATAAGGTAGCGGAAACCGAGCGTTAACAGGATAGTAATCAATGTAGATAAGAAATAATAGTAGGTAAGCCCCGAAGGATAGTTATTCAGCACAAACAGGAATATGACCGGCATAAGCATCATCATCCACTTCATACCCGGCATTTGTTGCTGACCGGTATTGGTGGCATCCATATTGAATTTGGTGTAAACAATATTGGTAACCGTCATGAGGATGCAAAACAAGCTGATGTGATTACCCAACCAGTTGGATAACAGCGGGATGTTTGTATTCCATTCAAAAATGGCATCGTAAGTCGATAAGTCGTTCGCCCAAAGAAAACTTTGCTGGCGCAATTCTATGGCCGACGGGAAGAAACTGAACAAGGCCGCCAAAACAGGGAATTGCAACAGCATGGGAATACATCCGCTCATGGGGTTTGCTCCGGCTTTGTTGTACAAGTCCATCGTTGCCCGTTGCCGCTCGGCAGCCTGATCTTGCTTGGCGTATTTGGCGTTTATTTCTTCTACTTGCGGCCTCAGTACGCGCATTTTGGCCGATGACATGTACGATTTGTATGTCAGTGGGGAGATGATTAATTTCACCAGAACGGTCAGCAGCAGGATGACAATACCCAAGCCAAACCCTGTTTTGTTCAACAGATTGAACAAGGGGATAACAAAAAATTTGTTCACCCAGCGGAATAAGCTCCATCCCAGGGGCACCAATTCGTCCAGATTGAGTATTTGAGAAGCGTCCGACTGATCATCATCGTAGCTTTTAAGCATGGAGTATTTGAGAGGCCCCAAGAAGTACCTGAAGCCTATACTCAGCGTGCCATCAACTCCTTCGATGGGAGTAGTGTATAAAGTAGCTTCGTATTTTTTCAGGTAGTCGTCCGAACCGGTTAAAAGCCTTGAATTTAGCACGGCAATGTTAAATTCGGCATCGGCAATCAACGCCGAAGCAAAAAACTGGTCTTTAAAGGCCACCCATTTTACCGGCGCGGAGATTTCTTCTTTAATATCTTTGCTTTCGCTCAATTCTTCCACATTCTGACCGGCATACTTATAATATATGCTGCTGTAACGCTGCTCGTTGTCGATACTTTTTTCCTGCCTTCTCAGGTCTTGTAGCCAACTGAATACAAATTCTTTTTTGCTGGTCTGGCTTAGCACATCCTGCATACCCACTACCTGTATGTCGAACTTAACTATGTAGCTGTTAGGCTCCAAAGTGTAGATGAAGTCGATATACTTGTTGTCGGAGTAGTTCAGTCTGAGGGTCAACTTGGCGCTATCCCCGGTTTCTATTGGCGCGAAATAGGCGTCAGCCGTATTCAGTTTAATGCTCGATTTATTTTCCAGTTCCAGCGAAAAAGCGGCATCGTTGTTGAACAAATAGAGCGAATCGCCCGTATATGTCAGGTAGCCTTTGGGTTGGGCGCTGGCAATATAGGCGCCTTTTGTCGAAAAGTTCAGCTTCAGCGCCTCATTTTCGAGCGATACCAGTTCTGCCTCGGGACGAGCGACTGCCGCCGAATCGAACGAAGTTAAACTAATTGTATCTTCCTGAACTTGTACCGGTTCAAAAAAATCAGTCGTTGTATTTGTATTTTCCGACCCGGGAACAGTTGCTGAAAGCGAATCGTTAACAGCCTCCGGCTGAGCGTATTGACTTGCCTGTGCTTGTTGTATAGAGTCGTTAAACCGCCTTTGCTCTTGTTCCACCCTGACGCGCTCAAGTTCTTCTTCGGAAGGAGAGTTGAGAAGGGAGAATCCAACAACAACGGCGGCTATAAGTAAAAATCCAATGATTGTATTTTTATCCATTGTAAAATCTAAAAATTAGTGTTTTATTTATTTGTTTGTTTCTTTTTTGTTTTCAACCACAGCCTTGATGAAACTCATAAATAAGGGGTTGGGGGAGAGCACCGTACTGTTATACTCGGGATGGAATTGTACGCCCAGGTACCATTTCAGACCGGGCGCTTCAACTACTTCAACCAAATTTGTGTCGGGGTTTGTGCCGGTGCATTTCATTCCATTTTCTTCAAACTGAGTCCGGTAATCGTTGTTAAATTCAAAGCGGTGTCGGTGTCGTTCTTCTATCAGGTCTTTGCCATAAGCCTTGTGTACCAGCGAATGTTTCTGCAAAGCGCACTTATAAGCGCCCAAACGCATCGAACCTCCCATATTGCTGATATTTTTCTGTTCTTCCATCAAATCTATCACTTTATAAGGAGTATTGCTGTTCATTTCGGTGGAGTTTGCCTCTTCCAGATTCAGCACATTGCGCGCGTATTCAATAACCATGCATTGCATTCCCAAGCAAATGCCAAACGTGGGCACATCGTGTTCACGGGCGTATTTCAGGGCTACAAATTTTCCGTCAATGCCACGTTGTCCGAATCCGGGAGCAATAATAATGCCGTCCATTGAGCCCAATATTCCGGCCACATTGGCTTCGGTTATTTTGGCGGAATGGATTAATTGCAGGTCGAGTTTCCGGTCGTTGTAGGTTGCGGCCTGCAACAGCGATTCGTTAATGGATTTGTAGGCGTCGGGAAGTTCTACATACTTGCCTACCAAGCCTATGCGTATTGTTTCGGTAGCATTTTTCTTTTTGTCGAGAAAGTCCCGCCACGATTTTAAGGTAGGTCTTTCACCGATGGGCATACCCATTTTTCGGAGAATGATTTCGTCCATACCCTGTTCCTGTATTATCAGCGGAACTTCGTATATGGTAGGAACGTCAACCGATTGTACTACGGCGTCCTCTTCCACATTACAGAATAGAGCCACCTTGCGAAGAATGTCTTTGCTTAGGAGATGTTCGGTACGCAACACAAGCATATCGGGCTGAATACCTGATTCTTGCAAGCTTTTCACCGAATGTTGAGTAGGTTTTGTTTTGACTTCCTTGGCGGCAGCAATGTAGGGCACGTATGTCAGATGTACGCACACACAGTTTTTCCCTAAAGCCCACCTCAATTGGCGTACACTTTCGATAAACGGAAGCGATTCGATGTCGCCTACTGTTCCGCCTATTTCGGTAATGACGAAATCGTAATCGTATTTCGACCCCAACAGTTTGATATTCCGGCGTATTTCGTCCGTAATGTGAGGCACTATCTGAACGGTTTTCCCCAAATAATCGCCTCTTCGCTCTTTATTAATAACATTCTGGTAAATTCTACCGGTTGTTATATTGTTATCGCGATGAGTAGGCTGGTTGAGGAAACGCTCGTAATGCCCCAAATCAAGATCGGCTTCATGGCCGTCCACCGTAACGTAACATTCGCCATGTTCGTACGGGTTCAGGGTTCCCGGGTCGATATTAATATACGGGTCCAGCTTTTGGATAGTAACTTTATATCCTCTGGCTTGCAATAATTTTCCCAGCGAAGATGCTATAATTCCTTTCCCCAAGGATGAAATAACACCGCCCGTAACAAAAATATATTTTGTATCTGCCACAACTATAATTTTTTATATTTGAAACTACTTTACAAGCGTACAAAAGTACAAAAATAAATGTAAAACGAAAAATTAATTTGATGTGCTGATGTGCTGATGTGGCAATATGCTAATTTGCTAATCAGCACATCCGAAACACATCATCATATTGGCAAATTAATTTCGTATCTTTGTGCAAAATTATAAGTTTTATGCCCTGTATTCTTCACATAGAAACATCAACACTGGCCTGCTCGGTGGCTGTTTCGCTCAATGGCGGCACAATATACAAAGAAGAAGCGCCCGATGGCCCTTCTCATGCTTCGTTATTGGGTGTGTTTGTCGATAATGCCGTTCGATTTACGCGCACGAATAACATCCGGTTAGAGGCTGTGGCGGTAAGTTGCGGCCCGGGTTCTTATACCGGTTTGCGAATAGGCGTTTCCGAAGCCAAAGGTCTGTGTTTCGGCTTGGGCTTGCCCTTAATTGCTCTGAATACCTTGCTGATTATGGCTGCAAAAACAGTAAAAGACAGTTCATTACCCGAGGATGCCCTCCTTTGCCCCATGATAGACGCCCGCCGGATGGAAGTGTATGCAGGGATATACAACCGCCAACTGGAGCCGGTAAGAGGCATCGGAGCGGATATAGTGGATGAAAATTCGTATCGTGAATATTTATTGCAACACCAAGTGGTGTTCTTCGGCAATGGCGCAGATAAATGCAAAGATTACCTGAGCAGCGAAAACGCCCTGTTTTTAGAGAATGTGTATCCGGTAGCCTCCGACATGGTTGCTTTAGCCGAGGATGCATTCGCAGCAGGTGATTTTGTAGATATAGCCTATTTTGAACCCTTCTATCTGAAAGAGTTTGTGGCTACTGTGGCTAAGAATAAGGGGCTTTGGTAGCTGGTAATACAGAACCCTTGTGGTAATCTAATCGCAAAGACTTATAAATAGAGAGTACAGTATATTGTTTGCCCTTCGTTGAGTCTTAATCTCGGTAAACGATAATAGGAGTACTGAAATATGAAACTGGCTTTATAAGGCATCTAAATTATTGGAGGTTGGGCGTATTTCTAAGGCTTCGTTTCACTCAGCCTTAGAAGATAGGTTTACGAAGTATATTTTGAGGCAAATTTTCGCCCGAATCGTTTTCGTGCCGAAATTTCACTTTTTTCCTCGTGAGCTTATTCGGTTTCACTTTCGATATAAAAATACTGTAAATCGAAAATAAAGATGTAAATTCGTCATATAAATAACAATCGAGATAATATGAAAGATAACTATCAGAGAAATATCCAACTTAGGTGTTCAACTTGCGGTGGAGAAGATTTTAATTTCAATGAAGACAAGTCTTATGTAAAATGTAATTTGTGCAATCGGGAATATCTTGGCGGATATGACGAATTAGTAGAATTCAATCAAGAAAATATCAATGAGAGTGTCGAAGCAATGAAAAATGAAGTTCAAGATGATTTGCAAAAAGAACTGTCTGATATGTTCAAAAAAGCCTTCAAAGGGAATAAGAATATAAAATTCAAATGAGCATGGATATTGTTAGTATAGCTTTATCGGCATTCGCAATTGTATTGACAATTGTAATGTATTTTAAGCATGATAAGCGATTGAAAAAGCAAGAAGAAAAATTAAATGCTTATCAGTTGAAAAAGATTGATGAAGAGGAGTCTGAAAATAAAAAAGCTCTAATAAGAGGTAATATTGTAAAAGGAAACAAAGGTAGTCGGGTACTAAAAGTATTCAATTCAGGCAAAGCAGTTGCTCGTAATATCAGAGTAGAATATCTTCGAGATATGGAGCATATTTTCCCAAGAGATGACCACTTTCCGTATGAATTGTTGAACCCACAAGATAATTCTGAGATATTTTTATTGTTAGCCTCTGGTGCATCGACATTGCATATCAAATTTATTTGGGATGATGATTTTAAGAAAGACAATGAATTTATTCAAAAGCTAACTCTCTGATACCATATAAAAAATAATTATGGAATGCTTTTCTCAATTAACCCAAGAGACTCTTGGTGATTATGTATATCTATTGATTAATCCTTTGGATAATAAGATATTTTATGTCGGTAAAGGAAAAGGTAATAGGGTATTTGACCATGCGAAGGCTATTTCTTCTGATTGGATAAGTGATAAACTTGATGTTATTAGAAGTATTATTGACAAGGGGGAAAAAGTAAAGTATTATATTTTAAGGCATGGCTTGTCAGTAGATGAAGCCTATCTTGTAGAATCTGTATTTATTGATTTTCTGACATTCAGTGATTTTAGCTTTGTTGCTAATATATCTAATATTGTTGCTGGACATAATCAATGGGATAAAGGTTTGAAAACGGTTGAAGAAATAGAATTATTGTATAATTGCTTGCCTTTAGATATAGAAAATAAGCCTCATAAACTGCTTTGTATAAATATAAATGGCACTTATCACTCCTCAGCCGATATTTACGGAATTACAAGGAAAAGTTGGGTATTAAATCCTAATCGAGCAAATCAAGCTGATTACGTTGTTGCAGAGTATAGGGGAATTATCCGAGCTATATTTAAAATAGATGAAAAAGGATGGCAAAGGGTTGAAAGTGAAGAAAATGCAGAATACTTTAAAGGAAAAAGCAAAGCTCGATATTATTTTGAGGGAAAAGAAGTACTTGATAAGGAAATCCAAGAAATATATTTGAATAAAAGGCTTCCTCCCAAACCTAAAGGGCAAGCTAATCCTATTTGGTATTTGGACTGATATAGTATGAGAAATAAAATACTTCAAGAGAAACGGCTTTCTGAAGCTATAAAATTGTTTCCTCAAATTAAAATATTGCATTGCTTAGGGCATGGAAATAAAGGAGAGGCATATTTAATGGAAGATGGTTCTGTTATGAAAATAACAATTGATAGAGAGGAGTATTATACAGCCCGAACAATAAAAGGACGAAGATTAAAGCATATTATTGATATTTATCAATGTTATAAATTTGAATGTATCTATGATGATGGAGATTCGGATAATCTTTTTTGCATAAAAGAAGAGTTTCTTGATACAACTTCAAAAAAAGAGATTATTCAAAAATTTGTAGCTTTATTTAAACGAGCGTGGTTCAGTATTTATTTTTCTGATATAGCAAAGTACCAAAGTGCAACTTTTGATGATTTAGACGAATATATGAGGAATCCCGATAGGTATTCAAAAGCAATCAACTTCACGAAAGAATATATTATGAGTGAAGGAAATAAACTTGGTTTAGGAAAAGAATTTGATGATATCTATAATCAATTACTTGCCGCTTATATAGAGTTGTATAAATTCGCCCCGAAATCCCATTTAGATTTGAATGATGGCAATATAGGATTTACTTCAGAAGGAGCATTGAAAATATTTGATATGCAGTAAAATTTATAAAATAAAGATAAACCAGTATATGAGTGTAGAAATAACTTTAGATAAACTAAGAGCATTAGACCTTCCAAAATATCCTTATACTGAAGTCAAAGAATTGTTTTGGGAATTAGGGCAAGTTGGTTTTATTATCAATACTCTTCATTCTATGAAAGTAATAACAAGAGCAAGGTCTGGTAGTGGATATACTAATAAGTCAGACTTGTCTTATAAGCCTCAAGAATATAATGATAAATGTCAGCGAGCAAGTACTCCCAATCATACAATGTTTTATGGTACTATTGTTGAAGAAGGTCGTCCAATAGAAGATACGAGATTAATTGCTGCAAGTGAGTGTTCTGCATTGCTTAGAGGAGGTATAAATACTTCTGGAATTGAAAAAATTACTTTTGGTAGATGGCAGGTTATTAAAGACATTGATTTGGTATCAATAGTACATAAAGATATTTTTTCTAACGTTGAGAATAATACACTATTAAAAGAATTGCATGGTTCATATGAGACATTTATAAAAAAGTCTCCCGATATTGAAGAAAAGAATAACTTAATCGCAAGATTTTTTGCCGAAGAATACTCTAAGGATAATATCACTAATGATTTTGATTATTTTCTTTCAGCTGTTTTTTCGGAGTTTGTAGCTTATGATTTGAATTATGATGGGGTTATGTATCCTTCTGTACAAGCAGGAGGACAAATTGGATTTAATGTAGCAATTAAACCCGAAGCTGTTGATGATAAAATGAGATTAGATATTATTGGAGAATCAACCTTGTATAAAAATAAAGATAAGTCTATAAATATTACTGATAAAATATCATCTATGGAATCTTGGATATATTTAGATTCTATTTCTAACTCCCAAAAAGATAATGATGAAATTTTGAGTAGGTTGGGGATAAGTAGTTTTGATGAATTAAACAATCAATAACCTGTATATCTGCCACTTGTAAAATAACCCTTTGTCGCCCCTATTTGCGACCCCTAAAAATAAAAAACTCCAAAACATGTTTTAATAAACAATTTCGGAGTTTTTTTTTGAGGTTCCTGGCGGATTCGAACCGCCGTAAACGGTTTTGCAGACCGGCGCCTAGCCACTCGGCCAAGGAACCATTCGCACTAAGCGAGTGCAAAGGTAATCTATTTTTTTAACTATCCAACAAGGCTAGCCGGAAAATATGCTTATTTTATCACTTTATATTTATCGCCGGTTTCTTTTACAATCTCGCGGTAGAATTTATCGGGATACCCAACTCGTTCGGGCGATGTGGGTTGCCCGTGCTCGTTTCGGATAAATTCACCGTCTTTTTCTTTGCGAACAATACCGTCCATGTATTTAATCATCAAAAATTCGCCCAGCTTTTTCCAGCGCTCAAAGGCATATTGTGCCTGTTTGCTGCTGTAATCCGTAAGTACCATCTGCGGCGTTGCGCCTTGTACGGTTGTAGCTATATGCTCGATATGGGTTTGCTGCGCCAGGAATTCGCTTTCCAGTTCTTCCTGAACTTTTTTCACTTCCTCGTGCAGGTAGTTGTATTTGTTGTAAACCATATTCGCCACCCAATTGTGAATCCAAAAGCTGGATGTCCACGAAAAAGTGTATAAATCGCCGTTTCCCTTGCGAAAGCATTCGGGTATTTTGGTGATGGAGCAATACATGGGTACATATACCGTATGTGCGGCATCGTCGGTACCAAACCACAGTATTCCGCCAATCGGGTTAGGTAGCCACGACCGCATTTGGGCGACAAACGTAAAGCCTGTTTGCTGTGTGGCAATCGGACGTTCGTTGCAATAGGTAACGGAATCTACTTCCCACTCCAATGGCGACCAGCGATAGGGCGAATCAAAGGGCCCTGCGCCTGCATTGTAACGCCAATCGAGTTCGGTATCCTCGTAATGGTCGCGCATCATTGCCTTCAAATCGCTTAGCGACAGTTTCTTATCCGGTTTGATATACAGGGGCATGGGGTCGTGTGTTTCGCCTTTGGCATAACTTGCGAAACGAGCCATATCTTTGTTGTAGCGGTTAAAGAAACTCCATACGCGCGCTTCGCAAAAACGTTGTCCGCCAAAATCCAAGGGGTTGTATGCCCTGGCAAAGCTAAAATCCTTGTCTTCGCCCGAAAAATAGCCCTTTTCGCGGGCAAACGAAATCACATCTTTTGAATACAGGCAGTTTTCTTTGTCGTTTAACGGAAACTGTTGTATCCTCGCCTGATTGGCATGTGCCGAAATACAATCGTCGGGAATGCGGACGGCCACCCAAACGGCTCCCTTGTTTCCTTTCCCTTTGCCTGTCATTTCCAGTATCCACACCTCGTTGGGGTCGGCAACAGAGAACGATTCTCCGCTGCTGCAATAGCCGTATTCACTCACCAGGCTTGTCATCACGGCAATGGCTTCACGGGCTGTTTTGGCGCGTTGCAAAGTGATGTACATCAAACTGCCGTAATCAATAATTCCTTCCGATTCTTCCAGCTCTGTCCGGCCACCGAAGGTTGTTTCGCCGATGCTTAGCTGGTATTCGTTGATGTTTCCGACTACGTTGCAGGTTTCCGAAGCTTGTTTTATTTCTCCCAGATATTTGCCGGTATCCCATTCATAAACCTTCAACATTTCGTTTGGAGCATATTTTTGCGCAGGCCAATGGTACAGTTCGCCATAAAGCGAATAGGAGTCTGCCGAATAAGTTATCATGGTCGAACCATCTGCCGATGCCGATTTACCCACAAGCAAATTTGTACAGGCAAACAAACCGGTCGCAAAATGGATAGCAATTAAGATGAGAATTGATCTTTTCATTGTTAATTTATTTGAGATTTATTCGTGAAGATACGCTTTTAGAACGATAAATAGCGCTCCAAACTTGGTTACTGTAAAAAAAAACAGATATTATTCAGCTAATTTTATATGTTTTATAATATATAAATTTTTTTTGCAAATACGATTAATTCGTGTTTCTTTGTATCAGATAACCTAAAACAATCTTTTTGCCTTAAGGCTAATACCTAAATTAACTAAAATAAGAGGAGATATAACCAAAGTCTCCTCTTATTTTTTTTTGGCGCTCGCCAGCTTTTTGTCGTTACTCCAAAATATAGCCAAACCTTTTCAACAGGTTGTCGCGGCTTCTCCAGTCTTTTTCTACTTTCACATACATGGTCAGGAATACTTTTTTACCGAAAAAGTGTTCGATGTCTTTGCGTGCCATGGAACCTACTTTTTTCAGGGCAAGTCCCTGATGGCCAATGATAATTCCTTTTTGGGTATCGCGTTCGGCAATTATCAAGGCACGGATTTTCAGAATGTCTTTTTCATCCTGAAATTCTTCGACAATGACTTCTACCGAGTAGGGAACTTCTTTTTGATAGTAAAGCAATATTTTTTCGCGGATAATTTCGGTTACGAAAAACCGGGCCGGACGATCTGTCAGCGCATCTTTCTCGAAATAGGGTGGGGACTCGGGCAGCAAACTTATTATCCGGTTTTTCAGGAGGTCGATGTTAAATTTGTTCAGGGCCGATATGGGATATATTTCGGCTTTGGGTAAAAGCTCTTTCCATTCCGCTACCAGTTTTTCGAGTTCCAGCTGGTTGGTTTGGTCAATTTTATTAATGAGTAGCAGCGTCGGAATATCCACTTGCTGTACTTTGCTCAGAAATTCTTCGTTTTTCAGTGTTTTTTCCACCACATCGGTCATGTACAGCAAAACATCGGCGTCGCCCAATGCCGATTCCGAAAAGCGGAGCATTGTTTCCTGCAATTTGTAGTTGGGACGCAGTATTCCCGGCGTATCGGAATACACAATCTGGTATTCGTCGGTATTCACAATTCCGAATATCCTGTGCCTTGTTGTTTGCGCTTTAGATGTAATAATTGACAGCCTCTGGCCTACCAATTTGTTCATCAAGGTCGATTTGCCTACGTTTGGATTTCCTACAATGTTAACGAATCCCGATTTATGCATTTTCTATGATTTGTGATATATAAAATAAAAAACGCACCTTTCGAGATGCGTTCTTTCAATATTATATCGGATTTAATACGCCCATTTTATATATACTGCTCCCCAGGTGAAGCCTGCGCCGAATGCTGCAAGGATAATATTATCGCCTTTTTTCAGCTTGCTTTCCCATTCCCACAAACACATGGGGATGGTTCCTGCGCTCGAGTTGCCGTATTTTTGGATGTTGACCATTACCTTGTCTTCCGACAGTCCCATGCGGTTGGCGGCAGCATCAATAATCCGTCTGTTTGCCTGATGGGGTACAAACCAGGCAATATCGTCTTTTGTCAGGTGGTTTCTCTCCATGATTTCGGCTGACACGTCGGCCATGCGCGAAACGGCATGTTTAAATACTACCTGGCCTTCCTGATAAATGTAGTGCATTTGCTTATCGACTGTTTCGGCTGAAGCCGGATTGGCCGATCCGCCGCCTTCCAACCGGAGGTGCGGTATTCCTACGCCGTCGGTATGCAGTATGGTATCTTTTATTCCTACGTCTTCGGTTGTTGGTTCCAGCATGATGGCGCCTGCGGCGTCGCCAAACAAGGTACAAGTTGTTCTGTCGGAATAGTTTGTAATGGAGGTCATTTTATCGCCTCCTATGATAATGATTTTCTTGTATTTCCCGCTTTTGATGAAGTTTGCTCCGACTTCCAACGCAAAAATGAATCCCGAACAGGCTGCGTTTAAATCGAAACCGAAAGCATTTTTTATGCCGCTGGCTTCGGCCACCAAGGCTGCTGTGGAAGGAAATGGGTAATCGGGGGTGGTGGTTGCGCAGATAATCAGGTCAACATCTTCGGGTTTAGTGTTGGTTTTCTTCAACAACTCGGCTACGGCTGCTGCTCCCATCACAGACGTACCTTTCCCTTCGCCTTTCAATACGTGTCTTTCTTTTATACCAACACGCGACATGATCCATTCGTCGCTTGTATCCACCATTTTAGCCAAATCGGCATTGGTAATAACATCTTCGGGAGCATAAGCTCCGATGCCCGTAATTGCTGCTTGAATCATAGTTATATGCTTGAATGAAATAATTTTAAATAAAGAAAACCCTAAAGACTCCTCCCTAGGGCTTTATTTTTTGATACTACGAAGAGGAGATTTGTAATTAAACCGCCGCTTTTTTCTCGATAGCTAGTTTTCCTCTGTAATAACCACATTCTCCACAAACAGTGTGGAAAACATGCCATGATCCGCAATTTGAACAAATTGCCAATGTAGGAAGAGCTGCTTTATCGTGAGTTCTTCTTTTTGCTTGTCTAGCGCTTGATTGCCTACTTCTGGGATGTGCCATTTCTTTTTGTTATTTTATTTTATAATTATGTTATTGATTCAAAAATTATTCAATCTTAATCAGTCAAAACTCAAATCTTTTATCGAATCCCACTGCGATCCGGATTCTGCCGGGTTGTCGTCCTGTATATCATCGTCCAAATCCAAATCGTCGTCATCCGGCGATGTTACTTTATGTTTGTTCAGTTTCGATGACATCAGCTTGTTGCACTTTCCTTGCGGATGCACATGCTTCATTGGGATGTTCAGCGATACAAATTCGTACAAGAACCAAGCGATATTTATTTCGCCGTCATCTTCGGGAATAACAACTATTTCGTCGCTTTCCTCCGAATATTCTTGCCCAAATTTTACGATAAGGCGGTTATTTGTTTCAATTTCTATCGGCATATAGTCCAAACACCTGTCGCATGTTACCTGAACTTCGCCTGCCAGTTTAAACAAAAACTCGAACAGGTTGGTTTTATGCTTTATCGTCAAAACCACTTCAACCGAGCCTTTATGCAAATCCGAATCGGCATCGCTAATCAGGTTAAAAAACTGATCGTCAAGCAGATATTTGAACTCGCGGTTGCCTTCCGAAATACCCTTTAATGGTATGTTATAGAGACTAAACTTTCCCACTTTTATCTAAAGTATAAAGAACGGTCGCAAAGATAAGAATAAATTTTAATATTGTAAAATTGCTAATGAGAATAATAAAAAAACTAATGTGCTGATGTACCAATGTGCTGATGTGCTAATGTGAATAATGTAGGGTCGTGGCGTGCCGCGACCATATTTTTTTGTGGGTTCGTAGGGGCGTATGGCATACGCCCGCTACCGCGAACGGGTTGCGACGAATATATAATTTGCACCAAACAGGAGATTGCGGGTCGGAGCCCGCAATGACAGAAATAAAAATGGTCGCGGCACGCCACGACCCTACATTATTCTCATCAGCACATCAACACATCAGCACATTATTATAATCGTTTAATTCTGTTTAACACTCCTATGCTACATTTATAATTTAATTCCGTTTATTTTTGCTTGTCAATAATGTGAAATATAGTTGAAGCATATAATATACATACTACCGGTTTGTTTCCTGCTGTGTTCGGGGCAGAGTCTTTTTGCTCAGGGCCGGAAGAAGAAGATTTATTATTTGGTGGAAGTAAAGCAGAACGATACCTTGATTACGGTTCAACTGCCCGAAGTGGTGGTGTATGCTCCCTTGAAGTTTAAAACTGAAAAAGAGCGGCTGGCTTATACCCGGCTGGTGAGGGATGTGAAGAAAACCTTGCCCTATGCCAAAGAGGTATCTAACAATATTATAGAAAGTTACGAAATGATGCAGACTTTTGATACGGAGAAAGAACGCCAGAAGTTTTTGGAGGATGTACAGAAGTTTATCATGGACAAATACAAGCCCCAGATGAAAAAGCTGACCCGTACGCAAGGAAAAATACTGGTGAAGTTGATTGACAGGGAGACAAACAGTTCGTCCTACGACATAGTAAAATCCATGGTCGGGAGTTTCAAGGCCGGATTCTACAACACCTTTGCATCCCTCTTTGGCAACAACCTGAAAACCCGCTACGACCCCGAAGGCGAAGATTGGATGATAGAACGCATTGCCACGGAGATAGAGCAGGGGGTATTGTGATGTTTTGATTGTCAGGAGATTGCGGGTCAAGCCCGCAATGACAAACATTCTCAATTCTCCATTCTCAATTCCCTAAATGAGGCCTCTTGATTTAAACTCCAAATATTTATTGATTGAGTTGATTGTCAGCGATTCGGGTGTGGATAGCAGGGTGTGGATGCCGTACCTGTTTAGCTCTTTCACAATCAGGCGCTTGTCGTAGGACAGCTTTTCGGCAATCCCTTTTTTAAACACTTCACCAATATTCCCGGGATTCACCGACAGCACATCGTTAAACTCCGAATTCAGGAAGAAGGCCACAAGTACGAGGTGATCTTTTGCCAAGCGGCTCAGGTATTTCAACTGGCGCCGCATTCCGTTTACCGTCTCGAAATTGGTGTACAGAACAATCAGGCTACGCTGGTTAAGTTTATGTTTAACAGTTACATACAAGCGTTCGTAATCCGATTCCTTGAACTGTGTTTTCTGTGCATAAAGCGTCTCCATGATTATATTCCGTTGACGGCGTTGGCGGTCTGCCGGCACAATCTGGTCAATCTGATTCGAGAAAGTGATTAATCCGGCTTTATCGCTTTTGTTCAGTGCGGTACTGCAAACCATCAGGCTCGAATTGATGGCATAATCCAACAAGGTCAGGCCATTAAACGGCATTTCCATAGTGCGACCTTTATCTATGAGGCAATACACCTGTTGCGATTTTTCTTCCTGGTAGGTGTTCACCATCAGCTGATTAACGCGTGCCGATGCCTTGTAATTAATGGTGCGGGGGTCGTCGCCCATCACATATTGTTTAATGTGTTCAAACTCGGAAGCATGACCCAGTCGGCGGACTTTTTTGATTCCAACATCTGTCAGGCGGTTTGAGGCAGCCAGCAGTTCGTATTTGTGCATGTCGATAAACGAGGGATATACGGCCACCATTTTGTGCTCGTCGAAGCGGTAGCGTTTCTGCACCAAGCCGATGAAACTCTGCGCAAATATATTTACCGCGCCAAAGGAATATTCACCCCGTTTGGTGGGGCGTAAATTGTAATGCAAAACCTTCTCGGCATTGGCTCGAATGTCCGTCTTAAAACGGAGGTTACGCATCTGAAACTGAAAAGGCGCTTCCTCAACTACCTGTATGTCAATGGTTGTGGTGTATTTATTGTGAATCCAGATCGACAGGCTGTTTTCGTCTCCGTTCGACAACCGGTCGGGGCAAATGCGCTTGCATTCGATGGCGTTTCCCGGCAGAAAGACGATAAGTATATCTATCAACAGAAACAACACAGCCACCCCAAAAAGCGCCTGCATGGTGAAAAAGAAATTATCGAAGATAAAGCACAAGATAAATCCTATTGCACACATCGACAGCACAATAAAAAACCGCGTAGGCAAATACAAACTTTTCAGGAAACGGATCATCTTGGCACTTCGGTCTTTTCTATCAGTTGTTTTATTATGGTATCGGTGGATGTTCCTTCCATCTCTTTTTCGGGGCTTAGCAATATCCGGTGGCGCAACACGGGCAACGCCATCTCGTTAATGTCTTCGGGTGTGATAAAATCCCTTCCGCGAATAGCAGCCAATGCCTTCGATGCATTCAGAATAGCCAGGGAAGCGCGTGGCGAAGCGCCCAGGCTTATCCATGGATTTTTGCGCGTGGCCGACACAATTTGTGCGATGTAATTCAATAAATGCTCTTCGACATGCACTTTAGCGGCCTGTTCGCGCAACGAATTGAGTGTTTTTGCATCCAAAACGGATTCAATATTCACATCAGCCGATAATTCGCCTCTGTTTTGGCGACCCAATATTTCAACTTCTTCCGTAATGCCGGGGTAATCGACCAATATTTTAAACAGGAAGCGGTCTAACTGGGCCTCGGGCAGGCGGTATGTACCTTCCTGTTCCACAGGGTTTTGGGTAGCAATCACCAAAAACGGATAGGCCAGGGAATAGGTCGTCCCGTCGTTTGTTACCTGCCGTTCTTCCATCACCTCGAACAAGGCGGCTTGGGTTTTTGCCGGCGCGCGGTTTATTTCGTCTATCAGCACGATATTGGAAAAAACAGGCCCTTTCCTAAACTCAAATTTCCCCGATGACGGCAGAAAAACACTCGTCCCCAGCACATCCGAGGGCATAAGGTCGGGCGTGAACTGCAAGCGGCTGAATCCAACTTTCAGCGTCTTGGCCAAAAGCTTCGCCGACAGTGTTTTTGCCACGCCCGGAACGCCTTCTACCAGCACGTGTCCGTTGGCCAATACAGCCACAATCAGTTGCTCCACCATTTGATGCTGGCCGACAACAACTTTCCCTATTTCGGCTCTCATCAATTCTACATTCCGGTTCAACTCCGAAAAATCGATTCTTGTTTCAAAATTCAAATCAGACATATATTTTTAAGTTCAAAGTTTAATGTTCAAAGTTCAAGCCCCCTAAATCCCCCGTAGGGGGACAGCCCCTCCAACCTCCCCGTAGGGGAGGCTTTTAAAGTCCCCCTACGGGGGATTTAGGGGGCTGTTTTATAAAATTCTTCTAGTTTCTCGTTGTACGTCAACAACAAGCCGTTGCTAATATCGTGAGCCTCGCTTATTTCCTTCTTCAGGGCAAAAATACTTTCGACAAGTTCTGCTTCCACACCCGATTTCAGGCTCAGTGTTTTTATAAATTCGTCATCTATTGTTTCGGTTCTTAAATAGTAACGCGTTCGTACCAAATCGAGGAAATAATTGTGCCGTTTCTCCACAATGGATTCGTAGGCCTGTTTTTGGTAATACAGATTACTCAGGGTATCCAAAAATTCCAGCGAGGTATTTTTAGGCGGTTCAATCACCGGAATGATTCGTTGCGTGCGTTTCGAGCGGAACAAAATAAACAGCAATCCGCCCGCCAGAATAATATAATATCCCCAAAGCATGGCCGGATGGATCCAGATAACACGGAAAACGCTGTATTCGCCTATACGTCCCTGTTTCTGGTATTCGTCCCATATTATATTGTTTGTTTTGGGCAGGTACGACAGGCAGGTAAATGCAAACCTGTATTTATCCGGTTTCAGCAATTCTACATTGGAAAAAGCAACGGGCAAGGTATTCAGGTACAGAAAGCCCTTGCCGTGTTTAATTTCGACGAACACCGGCTGGTGATTCTTCTTGCTTTCGGCCAAGGTTTGGAGAGATACCTTAGCGCTGTCGGTTTTTTCAAAATAATGCAGGGCTCCTCTTACGCTGGTAAAGGTATATTCTTTGCTCTTCAACTTGCTGAATATGAAAGTGGTATCGGAGGATGCCCATTCGACGGTAATCTTCAAGCCCAAAGTATCGAGCAAGAAAGGCGACATGCTTTCTGCCGAAATAAAGGCATTGTTTCCCTCCTCGACAAAGGCCAGCAGATTTTTAATATCCAGTTTGTCAACGCTTTGTGTATGCGCAACGCCTTCTTCCCACGATATGGGGACTGTTCCAAATCCTTGATTAATAAAAAGATAGGAGTGGTATGTTTTATCTGTATCCTCCTGTTCATATTCGAGTTGAGTTTCGACGTATTCGGATTCATCCGCATAATAATCCTCGATTTTGACTTCGTCTTCGTCCACATATCTCAGTTCGTTGTAAACCGGCAGGCGCGACACCGTTATTTCTTTACCCGGAAACACATCCTTCAACAAATCGAATACAATATAAGTACCGTACGGATTTTTATCGGTATTAATAAATGTGGGCGTCCAATCAACCGGATTTTTCTTGTTCGCTTCAACAAGTATCAGGCCGATGAATAACACCGAAATGATAAGGATGTATATTGTCAACTTTTTATCTTTCATTGCCTATCATTTGGTTGAACTCCTGAAAAAAGTGGTATGCCTCCCTGAACCTGTTTTCGTCAAGCACAAATTCGCCATACCACACAAAATCGAAAATAAGTGTTGTATCAAGGAATTTAGTTCTCAAACGGGCGCTTTCTATTTCATACTGGTAGCTGTAATTCGTTTTGTTGGGGTTCCATTTTATAAATTCCCTGTCCGACAACGATTTAAGATTTTTCAGGTAGAGAAAGCGGATGGCTAGCCGATAGTTTCCGGCCTTCATGCTTTCGGCTATCAGCTGGTCAAAGTTCATTTTATTCACATCCTCGGCGACAAACTCCGCATCTTCCGATTCGAGTTTTTGCTTTCCAAACAGGGTTTTCAAGGATATGTTTTGCGTTTTTAAGGCAATCATTATAATAATAGTCGAAACAATCAGCACAAGCAATATCAAAGCAAGTTCGCGGGATAAAATGATGGATGCCGATTCTCCTAAAAATTCGGTTATAGAGCCAATAAGTCGTTGCAACCAAGTTGGGTAGCGAAAGGGTTGAGACGATTCGTACTGAAAATCCTTATCTTTCCTGAATTCTTCCATCCGCCCCTCACCGGGAATCCGCAATTCCAAGCGAGACGGAGACGTATAAGCAACACTATCCTGTGCCCGAACCAAACCGGTCGTGAAGAGAAGAATGAGAATAATATGCCAATGTGCCAATGTGAATAATGCCCTTATTGTCGCAAAGCGACAATTGCAAAATATTCTCATTGGCATACTATTCATCTTATTCCTATTATTCACATTGGCACATTACTCTCCAATACTATCTATTTTTCGTTGCAAGCTTGTGTTGTCTCGCCTTTCTTTCAGGTCGTAATACAAAAAGGCCGATGCGATGTAAAAAACTGAGGAAAAGAACAACGCAGCTACATTGTATGCCGCAGTGGTGATGGGAGCCAAGGCGGTCAGCATTGTTGACGAGCCTGTAGGCGAAAGTCCTATCGTCATTTGCACAATAAACAGAGGAATAGCAATTACCATTATACACACAGCAAATATAATGGATATAATAAATACAAATGCAAAAGTTCCGAACCAATCTTGTTTTACCAGATTGTAGCTTTCGCGTATGCTGTCCACCGCGCTACAAGGTATTTCGCTGCGCCGGTCGGCTACATAAGCCGGCAGATACACACAAAAAGAGATGGCAAGCCATATACCGGGTATGATGCAAAACATAAAGCCAAGTATCATCGCCAATCCAACAAGGAAACCGGCTCCAAGCGCTCCCAAATACGAACTTTTTGCCCTGTCCCACACCCTTGAGCTATCTACTGTTCCATCTTCCGACTCATCGTACTCGGCAACGTACGAGATAACGAAAACAGCCGCCGCAATCGAAGCTAAGGATGTAGCCAACGTCAGCAATAAATTAGTAACTGAATAACTTGGCGCTGTGAGTTGCGTTGTTAATCCCGAGAATATGCCGAGAATAATATAAACAGGTATCAGGTACAGCAATCCTTTGGCTATTGCTTTTCCGTTTTGCTTGATAAACGAAATAAGAGCATTTATTCTTCCCCCAAAATCGCGGTTTTCGTTCAGTTCAATTTTAGTTGTATTCATATCAGGTTTGTTTTTTAAGGATTTATATTGTTCGTCCTCCACAAAGTTAATTGTTTATTATAAAAAAAGAAGATTGTGAATACTTTTTTTCTGTATCCACAATCCCCTGAATTTTTTTCACTGTTTTATTTGCATCGTAAAACAGTATATTTTTTGTCTAATCTTATTTCTTTTGTGCTCCGCGGTTTCCGTAACGGCTCATAAACTTGTCAACACGTCCGGCAGTATCCACCAGTTTTTGTTTACCTGTGTAGAAAGGGTGAGACGAACTGGTGATCTCGAGTTTTACTAACGGATAAGTTACGCCATCAATTTCGATAGTATCTTTTGCATTGATAGTAGAACGGGATATAAAAACGTCATCGTTAGACATATCTTTAAAAGCTACCGGACGATAATTTTCAGGGTGAATACCTTTTTTCATTGCTATTTATTATTAATTTTTTTACTCTTACTTTTTCGGTGTGCAAATATAGAACATTTTTCGCTAAAAAAAAATATTCGCATGTATTTTAGCAATAAAATGAGTAATATTCTAAAAGAAACCCCCTAATTCTCCCGCAAGTCTTCTCCTGATGGTATCTAAGGCTGAAAGCCTTTAATATCCCAGCCCAACGCAGCGTGTTGGGAAAGATAGCCAATACAATTTTGCGCCCTGAAAGGGGCAACATATCAGGGCAAACCTTGAAAAAATTTAGAAGCGCTATTACGGATGAGATTCCTCCCTTTGGTCGGAATGACTCGCTATTGATGGTTTAAGGGATGAGGAAGCGGCGGCTTCGCCGCCGCTTCCTCATCCCCTCTCCTCAAAAGGAGACAGTCATTCCGACCAAAGGGAGGAATCTCCTGCTCATATCAGCAACTTTACCGAAAGGCATAAGTAACAACGAGTGTACATTCAACCCCCGAAGGGGCAGGGCTGTTAAGTTCTTCCGAACATTTGTCCCGTCAGGGACGAGATGTTGGTAGAAAAAATGTATAGTCAATGCAATATGTGCCGTAGGTACATGATGTGGAATGTTGCGTACCTGACGGCACGCCGTTTTACGGAGAAATTCCTTTTCTACCAACATTGAATCCCTGACGGGATTTAGAACTTAACAGCCCTGCCCTTTCGGGGTAACAGAGTGTAGTGATTTTTTTTCAGGTTTGCCATGTCAGGAAATGGAACATAATAATATTTTTTATACTTTTGTACCACCTCCCCCACCCCCCTCCAAAAGAGGGGGCTTCAATGGCCTCCCCAATAGGGGGAGGTTGGAGGGGGTGGGTGGAACTTTAAACTTAAAAAAGAATAAATAATGGGAAGAGCTTTTGAATACCGTAAAGCTACAAAAATGAAACGATGGGGCAATATGGCCCGCGTGTTTACAAAATTAGGAAGACAAATAACCATAGCCGTAAAAGAAGCCGGCCCCGACCCGGATACCAATGCGCGTTTGAGGGTGTTGATTCAGCAGACGAAGAAGGAAAACATGCCCAAGGAAAACGTAGAACGGGCAATTAAAAAAGCCATTTCGAAAGACGAAGCCGACTACAAGGAAATGATATACGAAGGCTATGGGCCTTTCGGTATTGCCATTGTTGTGGAAACGGCAACCGATAATCCTACCCGCACGGTAGCCAATGTGCGCAGTTATTTTAATAAACACGGCGGTTCGTTGGGTACTTCGGGCAGCCTCGAATTTTTGTTCGACCACAAGTGCGTATTTAATGTGGCGCCCAAAGAAGGAATCGAACTGGACGAGCTGGAACTGGAACTGATTGATTTTGGCGTGGACGAAATAGACCGGGACGACGAAGGCAACATAATCCTTTACGGAGAGTTTAAATCCTACTCCGATATTCAAAAATACCTCGAAGAAAACGGATTCGAGATACATAGCGCCGAATTTGAACGCATCCCGCACGAACTGAAAGAAGTAACCGAAGAACAACGTGTAACGCTGGATAAACTCCTCGAAAAGTTTGAAGACGACGACGATGTTCAGAATGTTTTCCACAATATGCAGGAATAACAGCCCCTCCAACCTCCCCGTAGGGGAGGCTTTTCTTGTTACCAGCATATTGGCCATAATCGCGCCTTTACGTGTGTCATTGCGGGTCGGCGCCCGCAATGACAGTGTTTTTTGTCGCTTCGCGCCAATTAGCACATTATTTACATCAACATATTGATTAACCTTTTCACTCAGGGCAAACCTTGAAAAATTTTAGAACTACTGTTACGGATGAGATTCCTCCCTTTGGTCGGAATGACTCGCCTGTTAGTGGTTTAAGGGATGAGGAAGCGGCGGCTTCGCCGCCGCTTCCTCATCTCCTCTCCCCAAAAGGAGACTGTCATTCCGACCAAAGGGAGGAATCTCCTGCTCATATCAGCCACTTTACCGAAAGGCATAAGCCGTAAAATTTTTCATGCGTTTGCCCTGCTTTTTCGCTTTACACTTTTAGTTCTTCATTAAAAAACAGTATCTTTGTCCTCATTATTCATAAGCATACACAGATGTTACTACTGGATTTTTTGGAGAAGATCGGACAATACACCCTTCTGATGCGTAAAGTATTTACAAAGCCGCAGAAATGGAATGTGTTCTTCAGACAATATATCAATGAGATAAATAAATTGGGAGTCGATTCAATCTGGATTGTGATTATTATCTCGTTTTTCATCGGCGCCGTAATAGTGGTGCAGATTACCCTGAATATCAATTCGCCGATTTTACCGAGATATACGGTAGGATACGTTTCGCGCGAGATTATTATTCTGGAATTTTCATCCACCATCATGTGTCTTATTTTGGCCGGCAAGGTGGGGTCGAACATTTCGTCCGAAATAGGGACAATGCGGGTAACCGAACAGATTGACGCCCTGGAGATTATGGGTGTCAATTCGGCCAATTACCTTGTTCTCCCCAAAGTTACCGCATTGATGACTTTTGTGCCGGTGTTGGTCGTGCTGAGCATGTTCTTTGCGATTATCGGAGGTTATCTGGTTTGTGCAGCGGGAGAAGTTCTGCCCGTATCCACTTACGAGTACGGGGTGCAGTACTATTTCCGGTCGTTTTATATTGGGTACGCCATTGTAAAAACCGTTGTATTCGGATTTATAATAGCTTCGGTTGCGGCTTACTACGGTTACTACGCCCGGGGCGGATCGCTGGATGTTGGCCGCGCCAGCACAAATGCGGTGGTAATGAGTAGCGTTCTTGTTCTGGTTACCGATTTATTAATCACTCAATTGATGATGGGATGATAGAGGTAAAAAATCTGGAAAAATCATTTGAGGGAAGAGCCGTATTGAAAGGTATAAACACCGTTTTCGACCCCGGAAAAACAAACCTGATTATAGGCCGAAGCGGATCGGGTAAAACCGTGCTGCTCAAAAATTTAGTTGGATTAATTCGTCCTACCGCAGGACAAATATTATACGATGGTCGCGATTTGACAAGGATGTTGAAGCATGAAATGAACACGATACGGAAAGAAATGGGTATGATTTTTCAGGGATCGGCATTGTTTGACGCCATGACCGTTTTCGAAAATGTCCATTTTCCGTTGGAGATGTTTTCGCCGCTATCGAAACCGGAACAAATTAAACGCGCCCGGTTTTGTTTAGAGCGTGTGAATCTGGGCGATGCAGGCCGTTTATATCCCTCGGAAATAAGCGGTGGTATGATGAAACGGGCGGCCATTGCCCGGGCCATAGCGCTCAATCCCCGCTATTTATTCTGCGATGAGCCCAATTCGGGACTTGACCCGCAAACATCCCTTGTGATTGACGACTTGATTCACGACATCACCAAAGAATACAAGATAACGACAATAATCAACACCCACGACATGAATTCGGTGATGAATATTGGCGAAAAGATTATTTTTATAAAAGAAGGAAATCTGGAATGGTCGGGCACAAAAGACGACATTATTTCGTCCACCAATCAGGCCTTGAATGACTTTGTATTTGCCTCCGACCTGTTTAAAAAAGTGAAGGCTATTGAAACCGAAAAAGAAACTAAAACTGCCATATAATCATGAAAATTATATCCTACAACCTGAACGGATTTCGTTCGGCCGTGAGTAAGGGACTTCTTTCGTGGATAGAAGAAGAAGCGCCTGATATGCTTTGTTTTCAAGAACTTAAAGCACAAGAAGAACAGATTGACCTTATCTCGCTCCAGTCGATGGGATACAATTACTGCTACTTTCATCCTGCTGAAAAAAAAGGATATAGTGGCGTGGGAATTATAAGCAAACGCAAGCCCGATTTTGTGAAGGTAGGAATGGATATGGAACTGTACGACCGTGAGGGTAGGGCGCTACGTGTCGATTACGGGGATATGACGATTATTTGCGTGTATATTCCATCGGGGTCGATGGGCGATGTGCGTCAGGAATTTAAGATGAAATTTTTGGAAGATTTTACCCTGTTTATCCTCAAATTGAGAGCCGAGCGCAAAGAAATTCTTATTTGTGGCGACTACAATATCTGCCACAAACCCATTGATATTAATCACCCCGAGCGTCATCTGAGCTCTTCGGGCTTTTTGCCGGAGGAGCGCGAATGGTTCGACCGGTTTATAGCAACAGGCATGGTTGATACCTTCCGCGAATACGATGAAAGTCCCGAAAAATACAGCTGGTGGAGTTTCCGCGCCGGTTCGCGTGCAAAAAACCTGGGTTGGCGCATCGATTATCACCTGATTTCGGAAGAAGCCAAACACCGGCTGAAAAATGCCGCCATTCTGGATAAAGTGGTTCATTCCGACCATTGCCCCGTGGTGGTGGAGATGGAGATTTAACTAATGTGGATAATGTGCCAATGAGAATAATTAGAATAATTGCGATAAACAGACTGTCATTGCGGGCTTGACCCGCAATGACAGAAATAGAAATGGTCGCGGCACGCCATGACCCTACATTATTCACATTGGCACATTATTCTCATTGGTATATAGCACATTTATTATTATCTTTGTAGAAAAAGCAGCGACCTGAAATTTGTAATTATGACAATGAAGTCATCTTGACTTTTTAGATTGTTTGATTTTTCTTAGTAAAATGACCATGAAAGCAATGTAATTGAAAGCTTTCCAAGAGGAGGTTGTAAAGTCAAATCGGTTAAGAATAGATCTGAAGCT
>NZ_BAAHWV010000020.1:0-62728 GCF_054601255.1 Viscerimonas tarda
AAACAGTCGTCAAATATACGCTGTTTTTATTATATAACAAGTGATTTTGTGAAAAAAAGGTGAAAATCCAATTGAAAAAGGTAGGAATGTGTAATTGTTGGTAGGAATTCACAGCTCAGCCCTGTGCATTGCACGACACAATTGTAGGGGCGTATGGCATACGCCCGATGCACGACAATCAAAAATACATGCAATGATGAAACATTTGCGCATTTCGATGGTGCGTGTGCTGGGCGTATGCCATACGCCCCTACGATGCGTTCTGCAATGCATGGGGTTGTGTTCGCGCTTGGGGGATTGAGGGTCGGGGCCAGCAATGACAGACACACAAAAAAAGGGCGAAAAATAAAATTATTTGCGGAAATCTGTGTAATTTGCGTAATCCGCGTTCCAATATTACAAATCCCTATCAACTATTCTTGCAATTCATTCTGACAGAATGAAAAACTTTATTTACCTTTGCGGGAATTAGAAGTTAGTATAAAAAATTTATGATGAATCCGATTACAAAGAGTATCGACTTGGGTGATGGAAGGGCTATCACCATTGAAACCGGAAAATTGGCTAAACAAGCCAATGGTTCGGTAACTGTAACACTGGGAAACACCGTGTTACTGGCTGCAGTATGTGCGGCAAAAGATGCAAATCCGGGCGTTGATTTTATGCCGTTGCAAGTGGAGTACAAAGAAAAGTTTTCTGCTTTTGGCCGCTTCCCCGGAGGTTTTACGAGAAGAGAGGGTCGCACCTCCGATTATGAAATTCTGACATGCCGCTTGGTTGACCGTGCGCTTCGCCCGCTCTTCCCCGACGATTATCATGCCGAAGTTTTTGTTACAATAACCATGTATTCTGCCGATGGCGTCGATATTCCCGATGCATTGGCCGGATTGGCGGCATCGGCGGCTTTGTCCGTGTCCGACATCCCATTCAACGGCCCTATCTCGGAAGCGAGGGTGGCGCGTGTTGACGGACAGTTTGTGATAAATCCTACATTCGAGCAATTGGCGAAAGCCGATATGGACATTATGGTCGGCGCCACGTTAGACAATATAATGATGGTGGAAGGCGAAATGAAAGAGGTGTCGGAAGCCGAAATGCTCGAAGCCATTAAAGTAGCTCACGAAGCCATTAAAAAACAATGTCAGGTTCAACTTGAGTTGGCCGAACTTTGCGGCGCCACCCAAAAACGCGCCTACAGCCACGAAGTGAATGACGAAGATTTGCGTAAAGACGTTTGGGCAAAATGTTACGACAAGGCCTACGCCATCGCCACATCCTGCAATACAAACAAGCACGAGCGCGTTGACAATTTCGCCGCCATTGTAGAAGAATACAAAGCCGGCCTGGAAGAAGAAGCGCTGGCTGAAAAAGGCGGTTTGATTTCGCGTTACTACCACGATGTGGAAAAAGAAGCCATGCGCCGTTCCATCCTCGACGAAGGTAAACGACTGGACGGGCGTACCACCACACAAATCCGCCCAATCTGGAGCGAAGTAAGCCCGCTTCCCGAACCACACGGATCGGCCATCTTCACCCGTGGAGAAACACAATCGCTGACAACCGTAACATTAGGTACAAAATTGGATGAAAAAATCATCGACGATGTGCTCAACAATGGTCGCGAACGCTTCTTGTTGCATTACAACTTCCCGCCATTTTCGACCGGCGAAGCAAGACCGCAAAGAGGTGTAGGTCGCCGCGAAATTGGTCATGGAAACCTGGCTCACCGGGCATTAAAACCAATGCTCCCCGAGAATTACCCATACGTTGTGCGCATTGTATCGGATATATTGGAATCGAACGGCTCGTCGTCAATGGCTACCGTTTGTGCCGGAACACTGGCGCTGATGGATGCCGGTGTGAAAATCAAAAAACCGGTAACAGGTATCGCCATGGGACTTATTTCGGAAAAGAAAGGCACAAAGTACGCCATACTTTCCGATATTCTCGGAGACGAAGACCACTTGGGTGATATGGACTTTAAGGTTTGTGGAACCAAAGACGGAATTACCGCCACACAAATGGATATTAAAGTAGATGGATTGTCGTACGAAATTCTCGAAAATGCCTTGAATCAGGCACGCGAAGGTCGCCTCCATATTATGGGCAAGATATTGGAAACACTATCCGAACCAAGAGAAGACTTCAAATTGAATGTTCCTCGCATCGAAGTGATTATCATACCGAAAGACTTCATTGGCGCTGTGATTGGCCCCGGTGGAAAAATCATACAAGGCTTGCAGGAAGAAACCGGCAGTGTTATCACCATCGAAGAAATTGACAACACCGGACGCGTTGAAATATCCTCCAACCGGAAAGAATCTATCGAAGCGGCTGTGGCTAAAATCAAAGCCATCGTTACCGTTCCCGAAGTCGGCGAAATTTATCAGGCGAAGGTTCGCTCCATTATGCCATACGGTGCATTCTGCGAATTCCTTCCGGGTAAAGACGGATTGCTGCACATCTCCGAATATTCATGGGAACGAATAGAAACCATCGAATCGGTCGGATTGAAAGAAGGCGATATTGTAGAAGTAAAACTGATTGAAATAGACCCCAAGACAGGTAAGTTCAAACTGTCGCGCAAGGCGCTTTTACCCCGCCCTCCACGACCCGACAAACCGGCGATTGACAGACCGACTATTGACAGACCGGTTATAAAGAAAGAAGAAGGTCAATAAGTTTAGGACTTATTGAGAATATATTGTAAGAAGAATCATGCCGGTTTCGGTGCGATTCTTCTTTTTTTGTGAGGACGGCATGTTTGTAGAAATTAGCATACGGAAAATGCAGAATACAGAAAGAACGCCAATTACGCCAATTCACGCAAATAATTGTGGAGAATGGCATACGCCCGAAATACACAATAATCAAATCACATCGGTTGCGTTCGTAGGGGCGTATGGCATACGCCCAGCACACGATAATCAAAATACATGCAATAGTGCGTTTTGACGGTGCGTGTATCGGGCGTATGCCATACGCCCCTACAATTCGTTGTGCAATGTAAGGAATTTTGCGCCATGCTCGGGAGATTGCGGGTCGGATCCCGCAATGACAGACAAAACCCAGCAAAAAAAATCCGGCAGCAAGAACTAACATTCTGCTGCCGGATTTTTATTATTTATCTACAATAAACTTTTTACCTTATTCTATCAAGGGAGCGAATTAGTTTTTCGTCTTTCTTAATATTAATCAGAGCTAATACATTAAATATCAGGGCTATTATTGGCAGGGCTAAGCTAAACTCAATTCTCGGGAATGTCAGTTCCAACTTTTGTTGACCGGAACAGGCATAAACAGCCACTGTTATATAAAAAAGGATAATCAGACAGGTATTGATGTGGGATAGCTTTATCTGCAATTTTCGCTTTTTGTAGCAGAAAATCTCCACAAGAGCGATAAGGGCAACGATCAATCCAATGGGGATAATTCCCCGGATGGGATATGCCGATATCTGACATTCGGAGAGAATACCCCAAGACGCCAGCTCGAACAAATTACCAGCCTTGTCGATGAAAGTTGCCAACGGAAATGAGAGCGTTAACCCCATCAACACAACAACGAGCAACAGATATACCGATTGTATTCGCTGCATCATCTTTTAGAAATTGTCTTTATCTTTGGCCGGATTACGGTAATATAATTTCCCTTCCACGTATTCCTGAGCCGCGAGCAGCGTTGATTTAGGCAGTTTTTCGTAGTAGCGGGAGATTTCTATCTGCTCTCTGTTCTCGAAAACTTCTTCCAGATTATCGCCATAAGACGCAAATTCCTGAAGCTTCTTATCCAAATCCTGTTTCATTTCAACAGATATTTGGTTCGATCTCTTTCCTATAATCCTGACAGTCTCATATATATTCTGGGTATCTTTACTCAAAGACATCATATCTCGTGTAATGGTTGAGCCCGGAGCATTTGATTTTTTGTAGTCCATATTTTTATCGGGTTATTTTTTCGTTATCGTTTGTTATTTATTTTCTATTTCAGGCGTAGGTTCATCAATGTATTCTATTGCCTTTTTATAATAGTTTTGGGATTCTTTCAGGTATATCCCGTTTGGAAACATATTCAAATAATTAAAATGTTCGTCTATTACATCCCTGAAACGCAAAGCTTTCTTTTCTTCAATACTGTTCACCGCATGATCGAAACGTGATCTCAGAATCAATACCTGAAATTCCTCCGTTAATTTTGAGAACGGATAATTTTTCAATGCTTCCCGCGATGTAATTACACATGCTTCGTAGTTATTTCCCATGTAGTTTCCCATGTTGTAGTACAGCTTGGCGGCCAGGTATTCTTTGTATGCCAGTTTTTCCTGCAACTCAAACATGTATTCCTGCGCCAACTGCACTTTATCGCTTTGTGGATAAAGCTCGAGGAAGTTCTGAAATTCTTGTATGGCTTTATACGTGCTGGCCTGATCTAAACGAGGGTCGGGAGAATCGAGATACATGCCGTATGCCGAATTGTAATGTGCCAGTTCCGCAAATTCGCCTTTCGGATAAGTTGTGTAATAGGTAATATAATACTGTGTGGCAGAGGCATAATCTTTATCGTAGTAAAACGACTGAGCCAAAAGAAACAATGATTCTTCAGCATTCGAGGTTCCTTTCAAAATAGGCGCCAACTCCTCCAATAAAGTGATGGAGCGTCCGTATTTTTTCTCGTTAAAGTATTTCTTGGCATAAGTGTATTTCAACTCATAATCTGTACTTTTCAATATCTTATTGTATTCGCCACAAGCTGCGAACACAATTACAAGGGACAAAAGGAAAAGAATCTTCTTCATTTATAATTATATGATTCAGAGTTTTAATACCCAAATTTAAGTAATGGCTTCCGTATCGTAAAAAAAAGGCTGTTATTTTAGTCTTATTTAGAGTCTGTTTAAATTTTTCGGTGAAAAATCTTGAACGTTTCTAATTAGTGAATGAAAGAGGAGGTATATAAATCCGCTCCTCTTTCACGACTATTTTATTCAGCTATTTTCATTTCACTCTACGGTGTCAATATCCACAACGGTTTTACGGTTGGCCGAAACTCTGTCGAAGTCTTCTTTGGCGCCAACAACAAGTTTCTCGAACTCGCGTTGACCTGTTCCGGCAGGAATCAATCGTCCGCAAATAACGTTTTCTTTCAATCCGTCCAACTTATCTACTTTTCCGTTGATGGCGGCATCGTTCAATACTTTGGTTGTTTCCTGAAACGAAGCGGCCGACATAAAGCTGGTTGTTTGCAACGCGGCGCGGGTTATACCTTGCAGTATCTGATTGGCGGTAGCCGGTACGGCATCTCTTACCTCAATGATACGAAGGTCGCGGCGTTTCAGCATCGAATTCTCATCTCTGAGTTTTCGTGCGGTTACAATTTGCCCTGCCTCAAATGCGGTTGAATCGCCTGCATCTATAACAACTTTCTTGCCCCAGATGCGGTCGTTTTCTTCCATCATTTCGTATTTGTCGATGACTTGTTGCTCGAGGAAACGTGTATCGCCCGGATCAACAATTTCTACTTTACGCATCATCTGGCGCACAATCACTTCAAAGTGTTTATCGTTAATCTTCACACCTTGCAGACGATATACATCCTGAACTTCATTCACAATGTATTCCTGAACTGAGGTTGGCCCCATGATTGCCAATATGTCCGATGGCGTAGTCGCTCCGTCCGAAAGCGGCATACCTGCTCTCACAAAGTCATTTTCCTGCACAAGGATTTGTTTCGACAGCGGAACAAGGTACTTCTTGGTTTCACCCATTTTGGACGTAACAACTATTTCCCTGTTACCACGTTTGATTTTGCCGAACGAAACCTCGCCATCTATTTCCGACACAACAGCCGGATTGGATGGGTTACGCGCTTCGAACAACTCGGTTACACGAGGAAGACCCCCTGTTATATCGCCGGCTTTACCCACAGCGCGAGGTATCTTGACAAGCACATCCCCGGCTTTCATTTCATCGCCCTCTTCTTTCACAACGTGGGCGCTCAATGGCAAACTGTATGTCTTGATAATATTTCCTTTGCTGTCAACGATGTGTGCTTCGGGAGCTTTCGTTTTATCGCGGGATTCGATGATGATTTTTTCCCTCAAACCGGTTTGCTCGTCGGACTCAACTTTGTATGTAACATTTTCTATTAAGTTCTCGAAGCGGATATTTCCGGTTACTTCCGATATGATTACGGCGTTAAATGGGTCCCATTCGCAAATAGTATCGCCTTTCTTCACCGTATTTCCGTCCTTAAAGAATAGTTTTGCTCCGTAAGGAATATTGTGGGTAAGCAGTACGATTTTTGTATGCGGATCAACAACACGCAACTCAACCAAACGGCTCACAACAACCTGATGCTTCTTGCCGTTTTCGTCGGTTACATCAACTACACGCAGGTCGTCGATTTCCAATATACCGTCATATTTTGTAACAATGCTGTTTTCGGCAGCTATATTTGATGCGATACCCCCAACGTGGAATGTACGCAATGTTAACTGTGTACCGGGTTCACCGATGGACTGTGCAGCGATAACACCCACAGCTTCACCTTTCTGAACCATACCATTCGTTGCCAGGTTACGGCCGTAACATTTGGCGCAAACACCTTTTTTCGATTCGCAGGTCAATACGGAACGTATTTCTACCCGTTCGATAGGCGAACTTTGGATAATAGCGGCGGCATCTTCCTTGATTTCTTCACCCGATTGAACGATGATTTCACCGCTAAGCGGATGTTGTATATCGTGAACCGATACGCGACCGAGAATACGATCGTACAAAGAAGCAACAACTTCTTCGTTGTTTTTCAGTTCGGTACATACCAATCCGCGCAGTGTTCCACAGTCTTCTTCGTTGATGATAACATCTTGCGACACATCCACCAAGCGACGGGTCAGATAACCGGCATCGGCTGTCTTCAGGGCTGTATCGGCAAGCCCTTTGCGCGCGCCGTGGGTAGAGATGAAGTACTCCAGCACCGACAAGCCTTCTTTAAAGTTGGAGAGGATTGGGTTCTCAATAATCTGAGCGCCTTCTGCCCCGCTCTTTTGAGGTTTCGCCATCAATCCACGCATACCCGAAAGCTGGCGGATTTGTTCCTTAGAACCACGGGCGCCCGAATCCAGCATCATATAAACAGAATTGAATCCCTGGTTATCTTCCGACAACTGTTTCATCAAAATGTTCGACAATCTCGAGTTTACGTGCGTCCAAATATCAATAATCTGATTGTAACGTTCGTTATAGGTGATGAATCCCACGTTGTAGTTGGCAAGGATTTGCTCAACTTCATCGTATCCTTCCTGTACGAGTTTTTCTTTTTCAGCCGGAATGATTACATCCTCCAGATTGAACGAAAGACCGCCTCTAAAGGCCATGATATATCCCAAATCTTTGATGTTATCCAAGAACTCGGCGGTTTTTGCTACACCGGCCAGCTTAATCACATTACCGATAATATCGCGGAGGGATTTTTTCGACAACACTTCGTTGATGTAGCCCACTTCGGCAGGGGTGTGCTGGTTGACCAATACACGTCCTACGGTGGTGTCATGCATTACTGTTACGGTGTTGCCATTTTCGTCCAAGTCGCGTACATACACTTTTACCAAGGCATGTATATCCACTTTTTTCTCGTTGTAGGCAATAACGGCTTCTTCGGGGCCATAAAATTTCAGGCCTTCGCCCAATGCTCCCGGACGTATTTTGGTGATATAATACAATCCCAAAACCATGTCCTGCGATGGCACGGTGATAGGCGCTCCATTGGCCGGATTCAGGATATTATGCGATGCGAGCATCAACATTTGCGCTTCCAGAATGGCTTCGTTGCCCAATGGCAAGTGAACCGCCATCTGGTCGCCGTCGAAGTCGGCATTGAACGCCGTACAAGCCAAGGGGTGCAACTGAATGGCTTTTCCTTCAATCATTTTTGGCTGAAAAGCCTGAATACCTAAACGGTGAAGGGTTGGAGCACGGTTGAGCAATACAGGATGTCCTTTCATTACATATTCGAGGATGTCCCATACGACCGGCTCTTTGCGATCGACGATTTTTTTTGCCGATTTTACCGTTTTCACAATACCGCGTTCGATAAGTTTACGGATAACAAACGGTTTATATAGTTCGGCTGCCATATCTTTTGGCAAACCGCACTCATGCATTTTCAGTTCGGGGCCGACAACGATTACCGACCGTGCCGAATAATCGACTCGTTTACCCAGCAAATTCTGGCGGAAACGTCCCTGTTTACCTTTCAAACTGTCCGAAAGAGATTTCAAGGGGCGATTGGCATCGGTTTTAACGGCGCTCGATTTACGCGAGTTATCGAACAGTGAATCGACCGCTTCCTGAAGCATACGTTTTTCATTCCTCAGGATTACATCCGGCGCTTTAATATCGATCAAACGTTTCAAACGGTTGTTACGAATAATAACGCGACGATAAAGATCGTTCAAATCCGAAGTGGCGAAGCGGCCTCCGTCTAGCGGAACCAAGGGACGCAATTCGGGCGGAATAACCGGAACGATTTTCATAATCATCCATTCGGGACGATTTTTAGCTTTTGAACTGCGAAATGCCTCTACAACCTGAAGCTGTTTCAAGGCTTCATTCTTGCGTTGCTGCGAAGTATCGGTGTTCGCTTTGTGGCGAAGTTGATTGGCCAGCGAATCCAAGTTGATTCGGGACAGCATATCATAAACAGCCTCTGCTCCCATTTTCGCAATAAACTTATTGGGATCGGTATCTTCCAGCAATTGGTTTTCTTTTGGAAGTGTATCGAGGATGTTCAGGTATTCTTCTTCTGTCAACAGGTCTTTTTCGGCAATTCCTTCTTCCTCCTTGATTCCGGCTTGGACAACGACATAACGTTCGTAATAGATAATGGAATCCAGTTTTTTGGTCGGCACGCCAAGCAGGTAACCTATTTTATTAGGTAAAGAACGGAAGTACCAGATATGAGCTACCGGCACAACCAAATGGATATGCCCCGTACGTTCGCGCCGTACTTTCTTTTCGGTAACTTCCACGCCGCAACGGTCGCAGACGATGCCTTTATAACGTATTCTCTTGTATTTCCCGCAATGACATTCGTAGTCTTTTACGGGGCCGAAGATACGTTCGCAAAAAAGTCCGTCCCGTTCGGGCTTATATGTACGGTAATTTATTGTTTCGGGTTTCAATACCTCACCGCTCGAGTTTTCCAGAATTTCTTCGGGAGAAGCCAAGCTCAGTGTGATTTTTGAGAAACTACTCTTTACTTTATTTTCTTTTCTAAAAGCCATGTTTTACTGTATAAAGAGTTAATTGTATTTTGTTATAATTTTATTAATGCACTATGTAAATGAATAACTAAGAATAAATTTATTCTCAATTATTCATTCTTTATTCAATTAGTCCAGTGTTACACTAAGACCCAATCCCTTCATTTCGTGAAGAAGTACGTTCAACGACTCGGGGATACCGGCCAGTGGCATTGGCTCACCTTTTACAATGGCTTCGTATGCTTTTGAACGTCCAACAACATCATCCGATTTGATAGTCAGGATTTCCTGCAGGATGTGGGCTGCGCCGAATGCTTCGAGCGCCCAGACTTCCATTTCTCCGAAACGCTGTCCACCGAATTGCGCTTTACCGCCAAGTGGTTGTTGTGTTATCAGCGAGTAGGGGCCGATTGAACGGGCATGCATTTTATCTTCGACCATGTGTCCCAGTTTCAGCATGTAGATGATACCTACTGTTGCCGGCTGGTCGAACCTGTCACCGGTTCCGCCATCGCACAAATAGGCTTTTCCATAGCGGGGAACTCCGGCTTTATCAGTCCATGCATTCAAATCGTCGAGGCTTGCACCGTCGAAGATAGGTGTTGCGAACTTCACGCCCAATTCCTTACCTGCCCAGGCAAGCACGGTTTCAAATATCTGTCCCAGGTTCATACGCGAAGGCACACCCAGCGGGTTCAGTACTATATCAACGGGGGTTCCATCGGGTAAGAAAGGCATATCTTCCTGACGGACAATACGCGACACGATACCTTTGTTACCATGGCGTCCGGCCATCTTGTCCCCTACTTGAACCTTACGTTTTTTAGCGACATATACTTTTGCCACCTGCACAATGCCCGAAGGAAGTTCGTCGCCGATGATTAAATCGAAACGTTTACGTTTCAGTTCGGCATCCAGTTCCTTGTACTTGCGCAGATAGTTAACTATCACATATTTAATCAGTTCGTTCTTGTGTTCGTCAGTCGTCCATTTGCTCACTTGAATAGATTCGTAATCTATTGCATCAAGAGCGGCTTTGGTAAACTTGGCGCCTTTTGCAATGACGTCAACATTCAGGTAATCCTTCACGCCTTGCGATGTTTTGCCGTCGGTCAACACAAGCAGTTTGTCAACAAGTATGCCTTTCAGCTTTCCCATCTTCACTTCGTACTCTTCATCCAGCTTGGGCAGCATGGCTTTGGCCGAAAGTTTTGTTTTCCCTTTTTTCGATGCTTTAGAAAATAAATTGGTGCCGATAACAACGCCTTTCAACGATGGAGAGGCCTTCAGGGAGGCATCTTTCACATCGCCGGCTTTATCACCGAAAATGGCGCGAAGCAATTTTTCTTCGGGTGAAGGATCGGATTCTCCTTTCGGCGTAATTTTACCGATAAGAATATCTCCGGGACCTACGCGGGCGCCAATCCTGACAATACCTCTTTCGTCCAAATCGCGGGTTGCATCTTCGCTCACGTTCGGTATATCCGAGGTGAGTTCTTCCACACCGCGTTTTGTATCGCGCACATCCAGCGAAAATTCTTCTACGTGGATGGATGTAAAGATGTCTTCGCGCACGATGCGTTCGTTTAATACAATCGCATCCTCAAAGTTATAGCCTTTCCAGGGCATGAAAGCCACTTTCAGGTTTTTACCAAGCGCTAATTCTCCGTTTTCAGTCGAATAACCTTCGGTCAATATCTGACCGCGAACAACCCGCTCGCCTTTTACACAAATAGGGCGAAGGTCGATGGTGGTATTCTGATTCGTTTTTCTGAATTTCGGAATAGTATATGTTTTAATAGAATTCTCGAAGCTTACAAATTCTTCGTCTTCTGTACGGTCATATTTAATTTTAACTGTGCCGGCATCCACATAAACAACTTCTCCGGCTCCTTCGGCCACAATTTGTGTCCGCGAGTCCTTAATCAATTGTCCTTCGATACCTGTACCCACAATAGGCGCCTCGGGACGCAACAACGGAACAGCCTGACGCATCATGTTCGAGCCCATCAAGGCGCGGTTGGCATCATCATGTTCGAGGAAAGGAATCAACGAGGCGGCGATGGATGCGATTTGCGTTGGCGAAACGTCCATCAATTCCACATCTCCCGGAGGAACTACCGGATAATCGGCATCCTGACGCGATTTGACACGCGTGCGGATAAATGATCCGTCTTCTTTCAAGGGGGCGTTTCCCTGTGCTATAATTTTTTCTTCTTCTTCTTCGGCAGCCAGATAAATAATGCCTTTTTCCGAGAGGTCAACTTTTGAATTAGCTACCTTCCGGTAAGGTGTTTCAATAAATCCGAGTTCATTGATTTTGGCATATACGCAAAGCGAGGAAATCAAACCGATATTTGGTCCTTCAGGGGTTTCAATCGGGCATAAACGGCCATAGTGCGTATAGTGAACGTCCCGCACCTCAAACCCTGCTCTTTCGCGCGAAAGTCCACCGGGTCCAAGCGCCGACATACGGCGTTTGTGGGTGATTTCGGCCAAGGGGTTGGTTTGATCCATAAACTGCGACAGGGCATTTGTGCCGAAGAATGTATTAACAACCGACGAAATGGTCTTGGCGTTAATCAAATCTACCGGAGTAAACACCTCGTTATCACGCACATTCATCCTTTCGCGGATGATACGCGCCATACGGTTCAGGCCTACGCCAAACTGGTTGTACAACTGTTCGCCTACTGTGCGTACACGCCGGTTGCTCAAGTGGTCGATGTCATCAACTATCGCTTTCGAGTTTATCAACTCAATCAGATATTTAATGATTTCGATAATATCTTCTTTGGTCAAAACACGGATGTCGTCGCCTGTTGACAGATTCAATTTTTTGTTCAATCTGTAACGTCCAACTTCGCCCAGGTCATACCGCTTTTCCGAGAAGAAAAGGCTGTTTATAACTTCACGCGCGCTGGCGTCATCAGCAGGTTCGGCGCTTCGCAGCTGCCTGTAAATATGACGAACCGCGTCTATTTCCGAGTTACTCGGGTCTTTTTGCAGCGTATTATAGATAATGGTGTAGTCGGAGCTGTTCTGGCTTTCCTTGTGTAAAAGGATAGATGAAACGCCCGATTCCAGAATCTCGTCAAGATGATCTTGTTCGAGTATTGTTTCGCGTTCTATAACAACTTCGTTACGTTCTATAGATGTAACCTCTCCGGTATCTTCATCAACAAAATCTTCCATCCATGTTTTCAGTATCCTGGCTGCTAATTTGCGCCCAACCACTTTTTTCAGATTTTGCTTGGTTATTTTCACCTCTTCGGCCAGGTCGAATATTTCCAGAATGTTTCTGTCGCTTTCAAACCCAATTGCCCGAAGTAATGTTGTAACCGGTAATTTTTTCTTTCTATCAATGTATGCATACATGACATTGTTGATGTCGGTAGCAAACTCTATCCACGAACCTTTGAAAGGTATTATACGGGCAGAATACAGTTTAGTTCCGTTTGCGTGCAGGCTTTGGGCGAAGAAAACACCCGGTGAACGGTGAAGCTGGGATACAACAACACGTTCGGCGCCGTTTATAACGAAAGTACCTTTTTCTGTCATGTACGGGATTAATCCAAGATAAACATCTTGAATTACAGTATCAAAATCTTCATGATCGGGGTCGGTACAATACAGTTTGAGTTTTGCCTTGAGGGGCACACTGTATGTTAATCCGCGTTCAACGCACTCATCAATTGTGTAACGAGGCGGATCGATGAAATAATCCAAGAACTCTAAAACAAAATTGTTACGCGTATCGGTTATCGGAAAGTTTTCGGCAAAAACTTTGTACAGGCCTTCTTTTTTTCTTTTTTCCGGTGGTGTATCAAGTTGTAAAAAATCTTGAAACGACTTTAATTGTACTTCAAGAAAATCCGGATAGTGTAGCGGATTCTTGATTGAAGCAAAATTGACTCTTTGTTTATTTGTTGTTGAAGACATGGGATACTCTATTTTATGAACTTATTTATTTTTGACGCAAAAAGGTTAAGAACCTTCTCAACGAAGGTTCCTAACCAAATACCCTGATTACAGGACAGTTTTATTTAAGTTCAACTTCAGCTCCAGCTTCTTCCAGTTGTTTTTTCAATGAATCTGCTTCATCTTTTGTTACACCTTTTTTCAATTCGCTTGGAGCAGCGTCAACTAAATCTTTAGCTTCTTTCAAACCTAATCCGGCCAATTCTTTAACAGCTTTAACCACTGCTAATTTGTTTGCGCCAGCCGCTTTAAGGATTACATCAAAAGAAGTTTTTACTTCTTCTTCAGCCGCAGGGCCAGCCGCAGGGCCGGCAACAGCAACAGCTGCAGCAGCGGGTTCGATACCGTATTCTGATTTTAGGATTTCAGCTAATTCGCTAACCTCTTTTACAGTTAAATTTACTAGTTGTTCAGCAAAAGCTTTCAAATCTGCCATTTTTTATATGTTTTAAAGTTGTTATTACTTCTTGTTAATTAAAATAAATTATCTTTTTGACAGAGTCTCTAATACCCCATGGATAGTAGTTCCTCCCGATTGAAGAGCCGAGATAACATTCTTGGCCGGCGCCTGCAATGCTGCAATAACATCGCCAATAAGTTCGTTCTTGCTCTTGATATTGATCAATGCTTTCAAGTGTTCTGCGCCCACGTAGAAGCTTTCTTGAACATACGCCGCTTTGAGTGAAGGAACGGTGTCCTTTCCGGCGAATTTTTCAATCAGTTTGGCAGGTGCATTGGCGGCATTAGAAAACATGATTGCCGTGTTGCCTGTAAGTGCAGGAGCCAATTCCGAAAAATCGGTATCAAGCGATTCCAGGGCTTTATTCAGCAATGTGTTTTTAACGACCAGCAACTTGATGTCTTGCTTAAAGCATTCGCGTCTCAACCGACTTGTTTTTGCCGCGTTAAGCGAAGCAATATTAGTCAGGTAGAAGTTATCGTACTCCTTGATGGTAGTGGCGATTGTTTCTACTATAGCGCTTTTTTCTTCCTTTCTCATAATCCAGTCAATTTTTAATTTTCATCTACGGTTTTAGGGTCAATTTTGATACCCGGACTCATCGTACTTGAAAGAAATACACTCTTAACGTAAGTACCTTTAGCAGCTGTCGGTTTCAGTTTAATCAGCGTTGCGATAAATTCTTTTGCATTATCTCTTATCTGATCGGCTGTAAACGACACTTTACCTACTGAAGCATGAATGATACCTGTTTTATCCACTTTAAAATCAATTTTACCTGATTTTACTTCGGATACAGCTTTTGCAACATCCATTGTTACAGTTCCACTCTTGGGGTTTGGCATCAATCCTCTAGGTCCTAAAATACGGCCTAAAGCGCCTATCTTACCCATAATTGCAGGTTGTGTGATGATAACGTCAATATCTGTCCATCCGCCTTTGATCTTTTCGATGTACTCGTCAAGACCAACGTAGTCGGCGCCAGCTTCTTTAGCGGCAGCCTCTGCATCGGGCGAACACAATACCAGCACTCTCACCTGTTTTCCTGTTCCATGGGGCAGAGATACCACCCCTCTTACCATTTGATTAGCTTTTCGCGGGTCAACACCCAAGCGAACATCCACATCAACCGAAGCGTCAAACTTTGTGTTTGTGATTTCTTTCACTAAAGCCGAAGCTTCTTTCAGTGTATAAGATTTTCCCGCTTCAATTTTACTGAAAGCTAACTTTTGATTTTTTGTAAGTTTACTCATTTCTTTCAATTGAAGTTTTGTTATTTAACATCCGGGAAAGCCCCTTTTACTGTGATACCCATACTTCTTGCTGTACCGGCAACCATTTTCAGTGCAGATTCAATCGTGAAGCAGTTTAAATCGCCCATTTTATCTTCGGCGATAGCTTGCACTTGTTCCCAAGTTACTTCAGCTACTTTTTTACGATTGGGTTCTGCCGATCCGCTTTTAAGCTTAACCGCCTCAAGTAATTGTATTGGCACAGGTGGATTCTTAACAATAAAATCAAACGACTTGTCAACATAGTAGGTAATGACCACTGGCACTACTTTACCTGCTTTGTCTTGAGTTCTGGCATTAAATTGCTTGCAAAAGTCCATGATGTTAATCCCCTTCGAACCCAATGCAGGGCCTACAGGAGGAGATGGATTTGCTGCACCGCCTTTAATTTGAAGTTTTAATTGTCCAGCAATTTCTTTAGCCATTTCTTGTTGTTTTTAATTTTGTTTTTTGATTTAGAAATCAAGAAAGAACAATGTCCGAGCACGTAACAAAACTTGTTATTGTTCTTTTTCGACTTGCATATAGGTTAATTCCAATGGCGTTTTACGTCCAAAGATTTTAACCATCACCTTAAGTTTCTTTTTCTCAGTATTCACTTCTTCTACAATGCCCGAGAATCCGTTGAATGGCCCACTGGTAACCTTCACGTTTTCGCCAACAATGTATTGAATGTCCATTTCGCCCTCTTGCTCGTCCAACTCGTCCATGGTGCCCAATATCCGGTTTACTTCGGATTGACGCAATGGCTGGGGATTAATTGCATCCGGTAGAAAACCGGCTACATAATTAATGTTCCTTAGTTCGTGAACAACTTCGCCAACCAAAGCGGCTTCTATCAGGATGTAGCCGGGGAGATAAGGTTTTTCTCTCAAAACCTTCTTCCCGTTACGGACGATATAAGTCTTTTCGGTTGGGATGAGAACCTGAGAAATGTACTTTCCTAAGTCGGTCTTCCTCATCTCTGACTCAAGATATTCTTTGACTTTATTTTCTTTTCCGCTAACAGCACGCAAAACGTACCATTTCTTTTCGATTTCAGTCATTTTTTTAAATCTTCAAGTTAGAGTTCATACAAGTCCGTAGAAAAGTTTCAATGCCCATTCAAACAATGAGTCCACCCCAAATAATACGATTGCCATTATGAGGGAAGCAATTAAAACCACAATAGCGCTGCTGGATAGCTCTGCTTTTGTAGGCCAAGAAACTTTATATACAAGTTCGTTGTAACAGTCTTTAATATAGTTAAATATCTTCTTCATTTAATCTTACGATTTTGCACGGGTGGAGAGACTCGAACTCCCGACACCTGGTTTTGGAGACCAGTGCTCTACCAACTGAGCTACACCCGTAAATTGTCTTTATCTAAATAAAATAGCCAATATAGACACCAATAGGGCAATCGCCCAACCAATAATATTTACTAGTTTCCATTTTTTCTCTTTTTGCTGGCGTTCTAAATCGTCTTTTTGTTGTTTCTCCTGCTTTTTAATTAATTCCTGATGAAATTCTCCTATTGAAGGAATATGTCTGTCCACTTCTCTTACAAAATTTTCCAAACGGCTTGCAGCCTCAAAATAATACTCATAAGTATCGCTTCCTAAAACACTGTCCTTGACTTTTGTATCAAAATCTCTTTCTTGTCTTTTTATTTCCCTTATTTTTGCTGTTGCTTTTTCAATGTCAAAAATTTGAGGACGGATACTTTTGTAATATTCAGGAAAACCTCCATTAATCTCATCACTTGAATATTCACCTAACACATTTTTTATGTAATCAATATGAATTATGCAAATTAGCTCGTAAGCATCATAACCTGCCCTTAAAAGATGACTCTCTGCCCCTCTAAATTCCTCATGACTTCCAGCGCTATCATCTCGCTTTTCAATCATTCTCATGACATGGTCAAAAGCATTCCTCAATTCATTATGAGGCCCAAGATACGACTTTTTTTCCCTATCATAATTCTCAAGAAAGGCAATAGCTTCTCTTGATCTAATGTACAAGTCATGGAGATAAACTAAATTCTCAATTAATACATTCTCCCCTGTCATGGCAACCTCGCGCTTAAAACCTTATCTATATAAGACTCTGCTTCGGCTTCTGTTGCAAACATCCCATTCATAAGGCGAACACTACCTCTAACTTTTTTGAATACAATCTTGGATTTATCCTCAAATCTATCCAATGGAATGTCTAACACATTACGAGTTCCTGTAGCTTCGAAAAGCAAGGTCTGTAACTCATCCCTATAGGTACTATTCATCGCGACTTAATTAATAATTCCTAAAATATTACATTTATTTCTTTGGGAGAGAACTACTCTCATCCTCTCCCAAATGAAATAGTCTGTATTATTCAATAATTTCGGTGATCTGACCGGCGCCTACTGTACGTCCACCTTCGCGGATAGCGAAACGAAGACCTACGTTACATGCTACCGGGTAAATCAGCTCTACGGTAATTGTCAGGTTATCACCCGGCATAACCATATCGGTTCCTTCGGGGAGCGTAATTTCTCCGGTTACATCCAATGTGCGGATATAGAACTGAGGACGATATTTGTTATGGAATGGTGTATGACGGCCACCTTCTTCTTTTTTCAGGATATAAACCTCTGCTTTGATGATAGTGTGAGGTGTAATCTTTCCGGGATGGCAAATTACCATACCACGCTTGATTTCGTCTTTGTCGATACCACGAAGCAAAAGACCTACGTTATCACCAGCCTGACCTTCGTCAAGAATCTTACGGAACATTTCTACACCGGTAACAACCGATTTTTTACCTTCCGAGCCAAGTCCGATGATTTGAACTTCTTCACTTGTCTTGATGATACCTGTTTCGATACGACCTGTTGCTACTGTACCACGACCTGTGATAGAGAACACGTCTTCAACCGGCATCAAGAATGGTTTGTCAACATCGCGGGGAGGCAGTGGAATCCATGTGTCAACATTGTTCATCAATTCCATTACTTGTTCTTCCCATTGTGCAATACCGTTCAATGCTCCAAGAGCAGATCCGCGGATAACAGGGGTGTTGTCGCCGTCGAAATCGTAGAATGAAAGAAGTTCTCTCATTTCCATTTCAACCAGTTCAAGCATTTCGTCGTCGTCAACAATGTCGCATTTATTCATAAACACCACCAATTTAGGTACGTTTACCTGACGTGCCAGAAGGATGTGTTCGCGAGTTTGAGGCATAGGTCCGTCGGTTGCAGCTACTACAATGATAGCTCCGTCCATCTGAGCAGCGCCGGTTACCATGTTCTTCACATAGTCGGCATGTCCCGGACAGTCAACGTGAGCGTAGTGGCGAACAGCTGTTTCGTACTCTACGTGTGAGGTATTAATAGTGATACCACGTTCTTTTTCTTCAGGAGCGTTATCGATTTGATCGAAAGATTTTACTTCTGAAAGTCCTTTCTTCGCCAATACGGTAGTAATGGCAGCAGTTAAAGTTGTTTTACCGTGGTCAACGTGACCGATTGTACCGATATTTACGTGTGGTTTCGACCGGTTAAAATGTTCTTTTGCCATAATAAAAATGTATTTATTTAATTAATGATTGCTCGTTTTATTACTATTCAAAAAATATGTGTTTAGCAAACACACGTTACAAAAACAAAAATCAGAGCCCATGACGGGACTTGAACCCGTGACCTCTTCCTTACCAAGGAAGTGCTCTACCAGCTGAGCTACATTGGCTTAAAATTATTATCACTTAACTCGAATTTCATTAAAATATCCGTCAAGTGATATAAATGTCGTTTCTTTTTTCAATTCTATTGATGCATGATTCCAAAACAACACTTGCACACGAAAATTCTTACTCTTAATTTTTCGTATTACAGGGATATAATCCGCATCGCCAGCAATAAGAATAAAAACGTCTTTGGTAGGATCTGCATCTATACAATCGCTAAGCATGTCAACGACCAACTGAGTATCCACCCCTTTCTCTTTATTGTTGTAATTCCTGTCAACAATAATAGGCTCAAACCCTACTTTTTCCGCCATATTCCAAACAGAATCTGATTCAGGAGGACGAGAGCCATAAAACTTAGCTGTTTTGATAGGCTTATTATTCGCTATATCCAGCACCTTACCAAAATCAAGCCTGAATGTGTTATCGAAATCTCTCGTTTCGCTTGCAGTAACAATATCCGGTGATGTACCACGATATACCGCCCCCAACCGTTTTCCTTCTATCCACAAATTGGAATTATCTAAATAAACAAATGCTGCCATAACTTATTCTTTTCTATAACGATTAACTATTCAAAGAGCGGAAGACGGGGCTCAAACCCGCGACCCTCAGCTTGGAAGGCTAATGCTCTATCAACTGAGCTACTTCCGCAATGTTCTTTCGGACAAAAGTAAGAAAATAGTTTGATTAACAAGCGATAACAACAAATTAAGTTATCAAAATAAATCATAAAACCACTACTTTCCCCCTGTCCACTCCTTCGTTTCACTTCGAGCCTCTTGACGGATTCGAACCGCCGACCCCGAGATTACAAATCACGCGCTCTGGCCAGACTGAGCTAAAGAGGCATTGATACCAACGCTCCACTTTTACGTGAAACGGCGACAAAATTAGAAATTATTTTCTTATTTGCAAAACTTTATGAGGTTTATTTTTTCAGTTTCGCGCATTTCATTTTTTCTGTTATTGCTATTGGGAATAAATTAAGCTCTCCCCAAAGAACCGTGGTTGATAACTATCACTACAGAGAACATGGAATACAGGAACGCAAATTGCGCAGATTACGCGAATTATCGCAATTTATATATTATTAAATCGGTCAATTCTCAAAACAAGAGTGATTTATTTGTGTAATCTGCGTAATTTGCGTTCTTTCTGTGTTCGAATATCTACCCACACACATTTTCGGTATGTTCCACTTTATTTAATTACAACCGAAAAAGCCCCGCACTAAAACCGTGCAGGGCTTTTTCATTATTCCTCCTTCTTATTTCAAATTCGTCTTCTCTTTCGACTTCCGTATTTGTTTTTCCAAGGCTTCTACACCCATATCTACGGCCTCTTCAAATGTGTCGGCTATTTTGCTTGCAAAAAACTCGCTGCTTTTTGCAAGTAGCTTTATCGAAACTTCCTTGTTGTTGGCGGTTTCGGGTTTCACCACTTTTAGTGTAACTTCGGCTTCGATAATTCCATCGGAATATTTTTCGAGCTTAGAGACTTTTTTCTGAATAAAATCTGTCAACTTTTCTGCGGCATCAAAATGAATTGCCTGAATTCTTATTTCCATATTTACCTCCTTTTTTACGCTCTTGGATGAGCTTTTTTATAGATCATTTTTAATTCTTCGAATGAAGTATGTGTATAAACTTCGGTAGATGCCAGGCTCGAATGCCCCAACAATTCTTTTACGGCGTTCAGCTCGGCGCCATTATTCAACATGCCCGTCGCAAACGAGTGGCGCAGAACGTGGGGACTTGCCTGTTCCAATGTCGGGATGTATTGGAGGGCGGCGCGTACAATCCGGTAAACCAGCGCCGGATAAACAGCTTCCCCATTTTCTTTAACAAAGAAGTAGCCCGAAGGGTTTTGTACCAGTTCATTTCTTTTTTCGATGTATTCTTCCAGCAGTTTTTTTGTGCCCTCGCCAAAAGGGATTATTCGTTGCTTGTTCCTTTTTCCGGTAACGCGTATCTGATTGGCCGGGAGTTCTACGTCTTCGTCCTTCAAGCCGATAAGTTCGGCTCTTCGCATTCCGGTTACATAAAACAGCTCAATAATTGTATGATCGCGGCACGATTCAAAATCGTCGGACGGCTGTTCGTCATCCAAAACCTGCTCCATATCGCGGTAATTGACGAACGAAGGCAAAGGCTTTTTCATTTTGGGCCCTACGATTTTTTTCATCGGGTTTGCCGACAGTTCGCCTATCCGCACCAAATAGCGGTAGAACGATTTCAGTGCGCTTAACTTCCGGTTGACGGTGCGTGCCGTTATGCCCGATTCCATCAGCGAGGCAATCCACATCCGCACCACATCTCCGTCAATATCCAGCAACGACAGGCTTTCCGAATGAGACTTCAAAAACTCCTCAAACTGGCTGAGGTCTTTAGAATAAGAAATCCCCGTATGTAAAGAGTAATTCTTTTCATAACGGAGATAACTTAAATATTTTTGAATTATCGTCATCCTTTGAAGCTATTCTATTGGATAACGAAAATAGGGCTTTTTTTTCTTAAAAGCAAGAAATTAGTCTTCTATTCTGTTCAGTTTTTGAACATAAGCAGCATGTATTTTCTGCTTTCTGTTTGTAACTGACGGTTTTTCAAAGGCTTGACGGCGTCTTAATTCTTTTACAATTCCTGTTTTTTCGTATTTTCTTTTAAATTTTTTCAAGGCTTTTTCTATATTTTCGCCTTCTTTAATTGGTACAATAATCATAATTATGGTTGTTTCTTAATTTGTTTTCTAAATTTATTAATCAATTTCTTAATTCTGTGTTTAATTAAACAACTAGCCACAAACCTTCCCAAGGCTCGTGAATCATTTTATTATGCTGATATTTAAGCTACGTTTTAATCAAACCTCCCTCCTGTTTCGGGCTGCAAATTTAAAACTTAATTATTAATACGACAAGTTGTTATTGATTATTTTTCGAGATTTTATCAATTTAGCTTGTTATTCGCCTGTTTGAGCGAGGTTAATTTGCAAACATCGCGGCTTCTGCACCTCTACAAAACCTAGAGATAAGTATTTTTGAACGCAAATTACGCAGATTACGCAAATTTACACAAATAAGCCATTATATATTTCCTTATCTAATTGAATTTCAATAATAAATAATTTGCGTAATCTGCGTAATTTGCGTTCTTTTGAAACAGTCTCTACACGGAACCTTAAACCCTGACTTTCACCACAATCTTCAAAACGGCGCCTTCGCCTACGCAGGGTGCGTGTCCGTCTTCGGGGAAGAAGATGGCGAAATTGCCCGGTTCGAGGTTGAAATAGGTTTTTGGTTTGTCGTCGAAAAACTGGATGTCTTTTTCGGTATTGTATGGAGCCGATTCTTGCGCCAGTTCGTTACGGCCAATCCAGCCAAAACCTTCGGCTTTTGATACCGGCAGTTGTATGTCGATGTAGTTGTTATGCACTTCCAGCTTGGCATTTTCTTTGGTCTTTAAATTGCTGTTGCTGATAGACACATATAAATCGGCGCCTTCGAGTTGGATTTTACCGGCTTCTATTTTCGAGAAATCAAGCGATTTCAGGTAATCGAACGCTTTTTTAAAAAGCGGGTTGAGTTGCTCGTACTGAGCCGAATTTTTCAAGTGATCAATAATCATGGTTCTTTATTTATGCTGTTAATACAATTGTGTAACAAAGGTAAAACAATAAATACAAATCGAAACAACCGTTCAAATTATTTCAATTATAATGGCCGTTTTTTTTATTAAAATAATTGTAATGTTGTTAAATCTGAAAACAGATGGGTTTTGGTATATAAAAAACTATTACCTTTGTGGCGTTATTTAGGTAATTTATTAATACTTTAAAAAGATTTAGGTTATGGCAGTATTTGAAGAAAAAATCGGAACAAATGCAGGAACCGTATGGGCTTACTTGAGTGAATCGGGAAAGAAAAGCCTGAAAGAAGTGAAAAAAGCTAGCAAACTAACAGAAAAAGACCTCTACGCCTCATTAGGTTGGTTGGCTCGCGAAGGTAAAATCAGTGTTACGGAATCGGCAGAAGACATTTTTGTCGAGCTTGCTTAAGGAAATTTAGACACATAGATTAAAAGGTAATGGCGCATAAATGAAGCTATTACCTTTTTTTAATTAGCAAATTCGTTAATTAACCCGGGTTCGATATAAGCGCAAACGCATGAAAAATTTAGTACTACTGTTACGAATGAGATTCCTCCCTTTGGTCGGAATGACTCGCCTGTTAGTGGTTTAAAGGGGTAGGAAGTGGCGGCTTTGCCGCCACTTCCCCATCCCCTCTCCCAAAAAGGAGGCAGTCATTCCGACCAAAGGGAGGAATCTCCTGCTCATATCAGCCACTTTACCGAAAGGCATAAGCCGTAAAATTTTTCATGCGTTTGCCCTAGGTATAGTCCGTTAGGACTTGCATATCAATAGAAAAACATTACACAACCAACCTGAACGCCGTAGGTGTTCAACCCGCTACGGGGTTGTCGGAACTTGTCTGATCTATTTTCTATTGATATGGATGCCCTACGGGCAAGCTAATATTCATTCTTCGTTTATTTATATCGCATTTACCAATTAACCAATTAACTAATTCACTATATTTGCAGCAGTAATAGCTAAATTAAACATCAACCAATTGAAAAATCACCATGAATTATAAAAAATTAGTCCTTGCTTTTTTTCTGTTTGCAACAGTCCTTTCGGCAACTGCAAAACCCATTAAAACACTGATAGTAACCGGCCAGAACAATCACAACTGGCAAGTGAGCCATGTGGTGTTGAAACAAATTCTGGAGAACACCGGATTGTTCATTGTGGATTTTGCCATTTCGCCCGAAAAAGGGAAGGATATGAACCATTTTATCGTTGATTTCTCGCCCTACAAACTGGTTTTGCTCGACTACAATGGCGATAACTGGCCAAAAGCTACCCGGGATGGGTTTCTGAAATATGTAAAAAAAGGGGGTGGCGTAGTTGTTTATCACGCTGCCGACAATGCTTTTACCGGTTGGAACGAGTATAACGAAATCATTGCGCTGGGTGGTTGGAATAATCGGGACGAACGTTCCGGCCCCTGGGTGTATTGGCAAGGGGGGCAATTGATTAAAGACGAATCGGCAGGACGAGGCGGCTCGCACGGAAGGGCGCATGAGTATGTCCTAACTGTCAGAAACGATAAACACCCCATAATAAAAGGACTGCCCAAACAATGGAAACACGCCACAGACGAACTCTACGACCGGATGCGTGGCCCCGGCAATATCAAAGATATGCTTTACACAGCTTATTCCGAGCCTGAGACCAATGGTTCGGGACGGGAAGAACCGCTTATTTTTACGGTCAATTATGGCAAAGCCCGCATTTTTCATATCATGCTGGGGCACGTAGGGAAGACCGCCGAAGATAATCCGGCCATGCAATGCGCCGGTTTTCAAACAATCCTGCTCCGCGGATGCGAATGGGCGGCAACAGGGAAAGTGAAACAGGCTGTTCCGGCAGATTTTCCCACAGCATCAACTGTCAGCTATCGCAAGCTGTATAAAGAAAACGGGAAATAGCTTTTCCTACAATAAGTACCCCTCGTTTCGGAGAAAAAGTTGGGGATGTTTTGTGCAAAAAATATACACTATGCCGGAGTTTATCTGCGCTTGTGTGTCTATTATTTTCCGGCGCCAGTCTCTATGGTCGCAAAAAAACCAATTTTCGACATTCCGGTCATTGAATCGGTTTTTATCGGTTATTTTTTGTTAAAATAGAAGCGCTTGTAATAATCTAATAATTTATTAATCGAAAATTAGTGATTTAATTAATCGTTCCCTCCGTTCTTTGCAGCAAAATATATTTTAATGCAATAATTTATTTATTAAACATGAAAGCGCAGTTAGTAAAGTTATTTTCTCTGATTTTAATAATCGGGTATTCTACAAATGTTTTTTCGGGCGTGCCGGAAAACAACAACAAGAAACTTATCTACAAAGAAGTTTTTGCTCCGAGCGAAGGTTTTATCAACAAGTATGAAAAGGAATTCCGACAAGAAGTATGCATCAATGGCTTGTGGGATTTTCAGGCTGTTGCCCTGCCTTCGGGTTATGTACAAGGAAAAGGGCTTGCTCCCGACCTGACGCTGCCTAAAGCGGATGCCTGGGACAAGGTGAAAATTAAAATCCCTTCTCCATGGAATATCAATTCCTACGGAAACCGCGATTTGGCCGGCCCCGACCACCGCAACTATCCTTCTTATCCCAAAGCATGGGACGATGTAAAAATGGCTTGGATGAAAAAAACGATAACCGTACCGGCCAACTGGACTAATAAGGTTATCAAACTTCATTTTGAAGCAGTATCGGGATTCACCGAAGTGTATGTAAACAACAAAAAACTGGCCGAAAACTTCGATATTTTCCTCCCTTTCGAGGTGGATATTACCGAGGTGGCAACTCCCGGACAAAGCGTTGAGGTGTTGGTGGGCGTAAGAAGCCAATCGTTGTTTGAAGACCGCTCTACGGTTGGTCGCCGGGTGATACCTGCCGGTTCGATGTGGGGTGGCCATATCATCGGTATCTGGCAAGATGTGTTCTTGTATGCGCTACCTGAAATAAATATCGAAAACATCTATGTGAAACCCCTGGTGTCGAAAAACACGCTCGAACTGGATGTTACGATACGAAACAATACCGGCAAAAAAGAAAACCTGACGCTGCAGGGAGATGTAAAAAAATGGCTCAATAAAGCGGGAACTGACGTCAATTCGGCTCCGGCGCCCAACTGGATACTGGGCGAAAAGGCGCTGACTGTTCCCGAAACAAAAATAGTACTGGAAGCTAACAATGTGCTGAAAACAACCATTCAGATTCCGGTAAAAGAAGCCGACCTGGCTCTCTGGACACCCGAAAACCCCAACCTGTATGGCCTCGTTTTGAATATTGTAAATAAAAAACAATCCGTTGATGCAAAATACGAACGCTTTGGATGGCGGGAATGGACGCTGCAAGGAACGCAACAATGCCTGAACGGTAAACCCTACGAATTGAAAGGCGATTCATGGCACTTCCAGGGTGTTCCTCAGTTGACCAGAAGGTATGCATGGGCTTGGTTTACAGCTATCAAAGGCATGAATGGCAATGCCGTAAGGCCTCATGCTCAGGTATATCCAAGCTTCTATTTGGATGTGGCCGACGAAATGGGTATTTGCGTTCTTGACGAAACAGCCAACTGGGCAAGCGATGGCGGCCCCAAAATGGACTCGCAAAAATTCTGGGATACCAGCAAAGACCACTTGCGCCGTTTTGTGCTACGCGACAGAAACCACGCTTCGGTTTTCGGCTGGAGTATCAGTAACGAAAATAAACCGGTTATCCTGCACGTTTACAACAAGCCCGAATTGATGGAACCTCAAAAACAGGCCTGGATAGACTGGCGCGACATTGTCAGAGAAAACGACCCTACCCGTCCCTGGATTTCGGCAGACGGCGAAGATGACGGAGACGGTATTCTGCCCGTAACCGTAGGCCACTATGGCGACATCAACTCGATGAAGCGCTGGGTTGAAATTGGTAAACCCTGGGGTATCGGCGAACACAGTATGGCCTATTACGGAACCCCCGAACAGGTATCGAAATACAATGGCGAAGAGGCTTACGAATCGCAACTGGGGCGCATGAAAGGACTTGCATACGAATGCTATAACCTGATTGCCAATCAACGGAAAATGAATGCCTCCTATTCTACCGTATTCAATATGGCATGGTATGCGCTCAAACCGCTTCCTTTCGGCAAAAAAGACCTCACTACAACGCCTTCTCTGACAGAAGATGGTATATTCTTTACCGATTACAAAGAGGGTGTTCCCGGTGTACAACCCGAACGCGTAGGGCCTTATTGCTCGACATTCAACCCCGGATACGACCCCAGTTTACCGCTTTATGCTACTTGGCCGATGTACGAGGCCATGAAAGCGGCCAATGCTCCCGGAGGCCCGGCTTGGTCGGAATGGGCAAACACACCCGGACCGGACTACGGTAAAAACAAAACCGATGTAGCTCCTCAAAAAACATACAGCGCTATTGTGTTTATCGGAAGCGAGGATTCAAAAGTAAAAAGTATATTCGATAAGGAAGGCGTTAAATTCTCGACAAAAGTAACGGCTCCACAATCCACCTTATATATTATAGACGGAAGCGCTCCACTGAAAGCCGAAGACGAAAAAATATTGACCCTGAATACGGGAAAAGGCGCCGACATTTGGATATGGGGCATCGTTCCGCAGACAATTGTCAGCTACTACAAACTGTTGCCGTTGTCGCTTAAGCTCGAAGACAGGGCTATATCGTCATTCCTTCCGGTTTCAAAATCGTGGACAAGAGGATTGAACAATTCCGACTTCTATTTCGTTGAGCTTCAGAACACCGATGCTTCCAAGTACGGCTTGGCGGGAGACCTCGTTAACGAAGGCGAAGTGTTGTTGAACGCTTGTAACACCGATTGGCGGAAATGGAACAAAAGACCCGAAGAAATCAAAACGGCCTCAACTGTCCGTGGCGAAATAGAAAACAAGGGAGCAGCGCCTGCTTTTATCAAATACCAAAACGGAAATTCAAGCATCTATGTAAGTACCTTGACCGAATTTGTTAACTCCGAAAAAGGATTTACAACGTTATCCAAAATTTTGGTTAACGCAGGTATTCCTTTCGAGAAGGTGGACGTATCCAGTGCGGATATATTCTTCCTTCGCGACGATAAACTGCAATTCCCGGCCGGAGCAAAAGCTAAATTCCAAAAAGCAGCCGACGGCACATTGAAACTTGACGTTTGGGTGTGGAGCCCCCGCCCATTGGACGATTTATTGATAGAACCGAATATGCCGAAACTCGATTTGCAGATTGAAGCAAAAGAGAGCAAACTGCTGGTCAACGGTAAAAGCGTAGATAAATTCGACAAGTCCCGAAAAGAATATGTTTACAGGGAATTGCCCTTGCAACAAGGCTGGAACCACCTTGTGCTGACAATTGCCGAAGGCGACAGAGGCCCATTTTGGGGATACTTCAAGTGCGACAACAGAAAAGAATTTCTGCCTCTGCTGAAAAATACACTCACTGACCCTGAGGCTAAATAGTTCCTGCGGAACTGTTTTTCGGATGGTATAAAAAACGAGGCTTTAATGGCCTCGTTTTTTTTATTGCTCACCAGCAGACTCTTCTATGTTTAAGTATAATTTAAACAGGAAAGAATTTTATTTGCTCCTACCAACAACAAAAAACTGTCATTGCGGGTCGGAGCCCGCAATGACAATATTGTAGAAACGTGGCGCGCCACGTCTGTTTGTGTAAATTCGCGTAATTTGCGTAATTTGCGTTCTTCTCGTGTTCGACTATTTACCCCCATATTTCCGGCATGTTCCCTGTTCACCAGCTTCTGCCGGCTCCGCCGCCACCAAATCGTCCGCCGCCACCGCCGCTGAATCCGCCGCCAAAACTACCGCCGGTCCTTCTTCCGCCACCGCCCATTGAAATTGGCGGAAAAAATCCGCCCCTGCCATTTCCCGATGAACTGTTTCCTCTACCTCTTCCTTTCCGGTTGAAGATGAAAAAGAGGAGTACGAGAAAAATAATTGCTTCAATACAACCCCACACTTCGGTAGAAGATTCATCGGCATCCGCCTCGAATTGTCCCGACAGGTAGGCTATCATTGCTTCAATGGCTGCCTTTGTTCCGCCATAATAGTTATCTTCCATAAAATATGGAAGCATATACTGGTCGATGATGCGCCCGCAACGGGCATCCGTCAACACCGGTTCCAGTCCGTAGCCGGTAGCTATAAACACCTGACCTCTTGCATTTCCTATGCGGGGTTTTATCAGGATAACGGCGCCGTTGTCTTTTCCTTTTTGCCCAACTCCCCATTTTTCGCCAAGCCGGGTGGCATAATCGGATACATCGTATCCTTCCAAGTTGGAGACGGTAACCACGTATATCTGTGTGGAGGTGGTATCGTTGTAGTTACGAAGCATTTGCTCCAAGTCATTCCGGCCTTTATCGCTGTATATGCCTGCAAAATCGTTGACCAGGCGCGGTGGCGACATCGGGTCGGGTATGTTTTGCCCATGCAGCAAGCAAGTGGCAAATAACAGGAGTAAAACGAGATGATACTTCATAGCGTAATGAATGAACCGGTTCAAAATTCTACTTTGGGCGCCGTTTGACTTGCCTGGTCGGCTTCAAAATAGGGTTTCTGCTCAAAATCGAACCAACCTGCATAAATTACTTGCGGAAATTTGCGGATATATTGGTTATACTCTTTTGTGGCTTCGTTAAATTTATTGCGTTCGACCGAAATACGGTTCTCGGTACCTGTCAACTCGTCTTGCAATGCCATGAAATTGGTGTTTGCCTTCAGCTCGGGATAGGCTTCGCGCACCACCATCAACCGGCTCAAAGCGCTACTCAGTTCGCCTTGTGCCTGTTGGAATTTCTGTAAATTTTCGGAAGTCAGTTGGTTGGCATTGATATTGATAGCCGATACTTTTGAACGTGCTTCGGTTACTGCCGTAAGGGTTTGTTGTTCGTGCGCCGCATATCCTTTTACGGTTGCCACCAAATTAGGAACAAGATCGGCACGCCGTTGGTAGGCATTTTGCACTTGCGCCCATTGCGATGTTACCGCTTCTTGCTTTTCCACCATGGTGTTATACGAACAGCCGGATAATATTACAGACGTAAAAACGGCCAGTAATAATGTGATTTTTGAAGGTTTCATTTTTATCATAATGTGTTAGTGATACAGTCTATTAAAACAAGTAACTTATAAAAATTGTTTCTTTATTTATTCTTTTCTTGAGATGCGACTTACAAAATGATGTAAATAGCCATAATATGGCATACGCTTCCACCAAGCACAAAAAGGTGAAAAATGGTATGCATGTACTTTGTTTTTGCCAGCGAATAAAAAATGGCTCCAACGATGTACGAAACCCCTCCGGCTATCAGCCAATAGATGGACGACATTTGTCCCGACAACGAAAGCGTCTCGGTAAGGGGCTTGAATGCCACAAAAATGCTGGCTCCCATAACAACAAAACAGACGGTTTCGAGGTAGCTGTGCTTCTTCAATTTTCGGAAGCTAACTATCAGTCCTGCAATTGCCGCCAACCATATAAATGCGAAAAGCGACCAGCCCCAAAGACCTTCTTCACGAAGCACAATGAGCGTAAAAGGGACGTATGTTCCCGCAATGTGGCAGTAAATGGCGCTATGGTCGAATTTACGAAGCAGGGCTTTTCTTTTTTCATCGGTGCAAGCATGGTACCATGTAGAGCTTACATAAGACGACAACATGCCAAACAAATAGACAATGACACTGGCAACAGCCCAAGGATTCCCACTTTTTTGAGCGGTATGCAACAGAATGGCTCCGGCCACAATGCCCAGTAAAATACCGGCGCCATGCGATAAAGCATTGGCCATTTCTTCGTTTCGACTGTAGGTACGGATGCGTAGTGTCATATGTATATTTATAATCGCGTAAAAGTACGAAAAAAATGAAGAATAACAATATTAGTGCAAATAGTGGATGTCGGCATCAGGTTAGCACACAGATTGCACCGAATATACAGATTAACACGGTTTATATTTTTAATATATGTTAGATTTTCAGTATTATACAAATAATAGAAACTTATAGACCTGTTACATTTCTGGCATAAGCAGTAAAATTTTTACTGCTTATGCCTTTCGGTAAAGTTGCTGATATGAGCAGGAGATTCCTCCCTTTGGTCGGAATAACTGTCTCCTTTTGAGTAGAGGGGATGAGGAAGCGGCGGCGAAGCCGCCGCTTCCTCATCCTTTAAACCGCCGATAGGCGAGTCATTCCGACCAAAGGGAGGAATCTCATTCGTAACAGTGGTTCTAAAATTTTTCAAGGTTTGCCCTGAATTATATCCAGCCGAATGTTGTATTTTATCACTTATTTATGAACAAAAACTCTAAATACAGCTGTTTTGTCAATCTAATTCTATAACTTTATGGCCTCTATTGTATTCAGCTAATAAGTAATCGAATTTTATTGAACAACCATGAAAATCTTAAAGTATTTATTTTTTGTCCTGGCATCATTTATTTCTATTTCGATGCCACTAAACGCTCAAAACGGTCATTCACATTTCGTTCATCCCGGAATTGACCAAACGAAAGCCGACCTCGATTTTATGAAACAACAGGTTCTTCTCGGAAAAGAGCCTTGGAAAAGCGCTTTTGACAAGTTGAAGGAAAAAACTTCCCTCGATTATGTTATTCAAACCGAGCCCCACATCATACAAGGGGCGTACGGAAAACCCGACATCGGCGGAAAACTGATGAGCAGCGCCGGCGATATGGCCTACAATTGCGCCCTTGTCTGGTACATAACAGGCGATAAGGCTTATGCGCAAAAGGCGATAGAAATAATGAACGCCTGGTCGTCGGGGATATGGGATTTTGACGATAACAATGCCAAGCTGCTTGTCGCTCTTTCGGGGCAAGTGTATTGCAATGCTGCCGAAATTATTCGTTACAGCAATGCCGGATGGCAACAGAAAGACATCGACTCGTTTTCCAATATGCTCAGCTCGGTATTTTATCCGGTGATACGATTTTATTTCCCCGAGGCGAACGGTAACTGGAACGGCGCTATTGAGCGCACCATTATGGCAATTTCGGTATTTACCGACAATCGCAAAATGTTCGACAATGCCGTTCATAATTACCTGTACGCCTCCTACAATGGAAGTATTCTGAAATATGTGTATCCCAGCGGTCAATGTCAGGAATCAATACGCGATCAGGGGCATGTGCAGATGGGTTTGCGCGAATTTGCCGGAGCTGCCCGCATCGCTTACTCGCAAGGCGTCGATTTGTGGTCGGTAGCCAACAACCGCCTGGCCTTGGGCTTTGAATATACCGCTCAATACATGGTTGACAAAGCGCCTTTCGCCTACGGAAAAATATCGGAATTGAGCAAGAAACTGAATGACGATTATGAATTTGCATACCGTCATTATGCCGCGTCGGGGCTGGAAATGAAATATACAAAAATCGCCGCCGACTCCATACGCCCGCAGAGCAGTCGCAATGCCCTTACAGCCTGGCGCGCGCCCAATACGGTTCCGGTTAAATATAGCGGGAAACCAAGGGCGGAAGGATTAGCTTCTCCGGCGGGTGCGCTGTTCAACGCCACGGCTACCGCACCGGCAGGGTCAATCGTTGTCAATCCGGGCGAATCGGTTCAGGAGGCATTGAATAAGGCTGCCGGTACCGGAAAATGGGTGGTATTGAAAAAAGGCGTTCATTCGCTCTCCGAATCGCTGGTCATTCCAAGCAATGTAACTTTGGCCGGAGAGGGCCGCGAAACTATCATCCACAATGGTGGAGGCGCCGTTAACCGGATGCTGATAAATGAAGATGAAAACCTGCACAATGTAACCATCCGCGATTTACTTATCGAAGGCTCGCGCAACACGGTTCAAATTGCCATTGACCCGAATACCGACCGTATCAACCGCTTATATAAAGGTGTGCCTCGAAGTACCGGTATTATTTTCCTCTCTAAAAAAGACGGGCAGATGAAAGACCTGGTTCTCCAGAATATAACGGTACAGAATGCCTCGTTGAACGGTATTTATATTAGTGGCGCCGGAAATATAAGCATTAAATCCTGCGATTTCACCGACAACGGCTCGGGGATAGTACCGGGGCCTCGACATCACCACAATGTGCTCTTGGCGCATGTTATCGGCGCAAGAATAGAGGGCAGCCGCTTTGTCGCTTCGCCCATGGGATGCGGCATATCGTTGGACAGGGATAAAAATATAACTATTCTCGATTGCGAAATGGCGCGGAACGACTGGTATGGCATCAAAATGATCGGCTCGGATAATATCACCGTATCGGGTTGTTTAATCGAAGCCAATAGCAACGGAGGCTTTCTTGCCGAATACCTGGGGGTGGTAAACAGTAATATTGTTGTGAAAAACAGCACGATTCAATACAATAACGGATACGGTATAGAGTCGTATGCCACATCAAATTTCAGGTTGGCGGGCAATAAACCGCTTACAGGCAATGGCGGAATAAAATCTACTCAGGAGCATATTACAGCCGAGAAGAGAGTGATTATGGAGTAAATGAGTTTGGATAATTATAGTGTAAGGGGGCTGTGCCAAAAGTCTGTCATCCCGTACTTGACACGGGATCTCCTAACAAACATCAGCTGAATGTCAGGAGATTGCGGGTCGGATCCCGCAATGACAAGCTCAGAAAAAGGCTTTTGATACAGCTCCCTTATTTGGGTATCTCTTTCATTTGTTTAGGTATTCGCCAAAAACAACCTGAAGAATGGGTCTGTAATGAAGTATTCGCCATTCATCTTTTCGATTGTTCCATCCATAATCAGCCCTTTTACTGCCCGTTGAAGCGTAGTAGATCCCGGTAAACGATGGCTGGTAATGTAAGTAGTAGAGAATATGTTTTTGCCATTTACCGTTAAAGCTTGCAGCAACCGCTTCTTGCTTTGCGACTGATTATCAAACAATTCCAAGTAATAGTCGTTTTTAAGTATTAATAGTCGTTTGGCGCAATCATCTACAATTTCTTTGGTAACCGTTTGCAAATTATTCACCATATATTGCCATATCTCGGCAGCCATCATCTGAATATAATGAGGAATATTCGCCGCCACAGAGATGATGTATTGAGCAGTCTCGGTATCAAGAGTGATTGACGAAGCAGCAAATTTGCGTTGCAGGTAGTCTATGGTATCTTTCTCGGGTAACGGGCCAATGGACATTTGCGATGCGGCGTTGTAAAAAGCTCTTTTTTTGTCGTTGAACAATTCTTTCAGTAAATGGGTTTTACTTCCGAAGAACAGGTAGTTTGTGGTGCGTTGCTGTTGAATCTTACTTCGTAGCAAGCCCTCGAAGTTGATACCGCTTAGCTTTTCTACTTCCTGAAATTCGTCAAAGAACACAAGCGCTCGCTTGTTGGCTCCGGCCATCTTTTCGGGCATATCCAGCAATTGAGAAATAAGCGTTTCGTCCACCGTAGAACCGGCAAAGTCAATAGAAAATTCAGGAATTCCCTCGGTATTGAAACTTAATAAAGGGCGGATATTTTTGACAATGGAAGCAAATGTTTGTGCAAACTTCTCCAAGTTGCTCTGCTTCGCCGACAAGGCTTTTGTATAAAGTCGAACAAAAGATTCGGGCGAGAAGACAGGCATAAAATCGAAATAGACGCAAATGAAACCTTGCTTCTCTAATTTTTCTATCGCTTTAAATACCAGTGAAGTCTTTCCAAAGCGGCGAGGGGCATAAAGCGCTAAATTGTTACCACCCGAAAGGGTTTTTTCAATGCGCTCACATTCCTCTTTGCGATCATAAAAGTTGTCGCCTCTGGCAATAGTTCCGTAACTAAAAGGGTTCATTGTTTATCTTTTTTATGTGGCAAAGTTAGTATTTTTATTTCAATTACGCAAAAATGCGTTACGCATTTTTGCGTAATCTCAAATCCACCATATCCCCCTCCCAGGGCAAACGCATGAAAATTTTTAGAACCACTGTTATGGATGAGATTCCTCCCTTTGGTCGGAATGACTCGCCTGTTAGCGCTTTAAGGGATGAGGAAGTGGCGGCGAAGCCGCCACTTCCTCATCCCCTCTCCCAAAAAGGAGACCGTCATTCCGACCAAAGGGAGGAATCTCCTGCTCCTATCAGCAACTTTACCGAAAGACATAAGCAGTAAAATTTTTCAAGGTTTGCCCTGATCCCCCTCCCATATTCCTTTCATTTTTTTACTTTTATCATCGGTTCATTGCATATTGGTACATTAGCTAATTATTTTTAGTTTTTCTTTCCTCCAACCTTAAACATTTTTAACGCCGAATAGGGTGCACGCAAGGTTTAACATTTCTATTTTTGCTACACGAAAGAAAAAGGTAAATTAATACATACTTTAATACACTAATAATACATTCATAATTATGGCGCAAATTGATATACGGGAATTGAACGAGCGGATCGAAAGTAAAAGCTCCTTTGTTAATATGCTGACGATGGGGATGGACAAGGTTATTGTCGGTCAGAAACATCTTGTCGATTCTCTTCTGATAGGTTTATTGTCGGATGGACATATTTTGCTCGAAGGGGTTCCCGGATTGGCTAAAACATTGGCAATAAAAACATTGGCTTCGTTGATTGATGCAAAATATAACCGGATACAGTTTACGCCCGACCTGTTGCCGGCTGATGTTATCGGAACAATGATATACAGCCCTAAAAACGAGGAGTTTATCGTTAAGCATGGTCCGATATTTTCGAACTTTGTGTTGGCGGACGAAATAAACCGTGCTCCGGCAAAGGTGCAGAGCGCCTTGCTGGAAGCCATGCAGGAACGTCAGGTAACGATAGGTGAAAAGACCTACAAATTGCCCCAGCCTTTCCTTGTGATGGCCACTCAAAACCCGATAGAGCAGGAAGGTACCTATCCATTGCCCGAAGCTCAGGTGGATCGTTTTATGCTGAAAGTGGTGATCAGCTACCCTAAAAAAGACGAAGAGCAATTGATTCTTCGCCAGAATATTGGCGAGGGCTACGAACAATTGAAACCGGTACTGAACTCAAACGAAATACTCGAAGCCCGCAAAGTGGTGAAGGATGTATATCTGGATGAAAAAATAGAAAAATACATTATTGATATAGTGTTTGCAACCCGCTACCCGAACGACAATGGGCTGGGTTCGCTAAAAGGAATGATTGCTTTTGGCGCTTCGCCCCGTGCATCAATCAGCTTGGCTTTGGCTTCCCGCGCCTACGCGTTTATCAAGCGCAGAGGCTATGTTATTCCCGAGGATGTGCGTGCCGTGTGCCACGATGTATTGCGCCACCGCATAGGATTAACATACGAAGCTGAAGCAAATAACACAAATTCGGATGAGATAATCAGCGAAATACTGAATAAAATTGAGGTGCCTTAAATAGTGGAGAATGAAGAACAATTCTTCACCCCCCCTCATTTTGAATAGCCAGCACATTGAGATTAGAATGGAAACCAGCGAATTATTAAAAAAAGTACGTCAAATCGAAATTAAAACGAAAGGCCTGTCGCAGAATATTTTTGCGGGAGAGTATCATTCTGCTTTCAAGGGTAGGGGGATGGCCTTTTCGGAAGTCAGGGAATATCAGTATGGAGATGATATTCGCGACATCGACTGGAACGTAACGGCCAGATACAACAAGCCTTTCATAAAAATATTTGAGGAGGAACGCGAACTGACGGTTATGCTATTGGTTGATGTTTCCGAGAGTTTGAATTTTGGTACGGTCAACTCCTTCAAACGAGATGTGGTAACGGAAATAGCTGCCACGTTGGCTTTTTCGGCTATTCAGAACAACGATAAAATAGGTGTCGTATTTTTTTCGGACAGAATCGAGAAATTTATTCCGCCAAAGAAAGGGAGGAAACATATTCTGTACATTATCAGGGAATTGATTGACTTTAAGCCGGAAGGTGAATCCACCGATCTGGCCATGGCTCTGCGGTTCCTGACCAATGCTATTAAAAAACGCTGCACCACTTTCCTTATTTCGGATTTTCTCAACACCTACGATTACGAAAATGCATTGACTATCGCCAATCGCAAGCACGATATTGTTTCGATGCAGGTGTATGACCCGCTCGAACTGGAACTTCCTGCCGTTGGTTTAATGAAGATTATTGATGCGGAAACCAAATACGAAACATGGATTGATACCTCTTCGCGCCACACGCGCAGCATGTACAGCCGCTGGTTCGAAAAGCAGGAATATTATAAATTGAAAGCTTTTACCAAGAGCCGGGTCGATAATATTTCGATAAGGACGGATGAAGATTATGTAAAAGCTCTTCTGGCCTTGTTTAAGAAAAGAAATTAAATGAAGGAAACAGGTATTCGCATGAGACATTTAATATATACAGGATTGTGTTTGATTGCTTTTTGGGGGATGACCGTGGAGGCTTACGCCCAAAAGTCATCGGCCAGAGCAACAATACAGCCGGCGGAAATTTTAATCGGGGATCAGGCGGTTATTAATCTGGAGGTTATCGCTCCCAAAGGGCGCAATATTCTGTTTCCGGCGTATCAGGATACCTTGATTACCGGAATTGAAGTTTTACAGATTTCGGCTCCCGATACGGTTATTGCCAACGAGGTGATGACCATAAGGCAGAAGTACGTTGTTACATCCTTCGATTCTACCTTGTATCACATTGCGTTTATGCCTGTTGTTGATGGCGTTGACACAATTAAATCGAACAGTTTTGGATTAAAAGTAAGTTCCCCGATTCTTCACGAGTCGGTGTTGGCTTATCTGGAAAGGCTGAATACCCAGCAAACCGATTCGATAGATTTTGCACAGTTGGCCTTGTCGGATATAAAGGATAATCTGGAGCCTCCTTTTGTTTGGCAGGACTACCTCGCTTATCTGTGGGTGGCGCTTCTTATCTTCTTGCTGCTTGTTCTTCTGGGGCTTGGCCTGTATTTTGGGCTGAGGAAAAAGAAGAAAGGCTATTTCTTCAAACCGCAGGTTATATTGCCCCCGCATGTCATCGCTATCCGGGCGCTGGATAAAATCAAATCGGAGAAAGTATGGCAACAGGGATTGGAGAAACAGTTTTATACCGAACTGACAGACGTACTCAGGGAATATATCGAAAAACGATTCTACATAAATGCGTTTGAAAAAACATCAGACGAAATTTTGGATTCCGTAAAAATATATGCCGAAGCCGATTCGGCGCTGGATAGCCTGATGCAGGCGCTTAAACTGGCCGATTTGGTTAAGTTTGCAAAATACAAGCCATTGCCCAACGAAAACGATTTGAGCCTGGTTAATTCCTACCTGTTTGTCAATCAAACAAAAATCGAACCTCCTGTTACCGACAACGTACAGGAAAACGAAGAAGACACGGATAGGGAAAGTCCGGCGCCGTTGACGAAAGCAAATACGGAGAATGAAATAAAAAAATCCTGAACACAATCTAAAGCGAATAGCTAACATATAGAAGATGGAATTTGAAAGTCCGAAATACTTATTATTATTGTTGTTGTTGATACCGCTGTTTTTGTGGTATGTATCTAAATTACGGAAGATGCAGGCCTCATTCAAAATGTCTTCGGTAGCGGCATTCGTAGGTAAATCCAAATCAATAAGAGTTTATCTGCGTCATCTCCCCTTTTTATTGCGTGCAGCAGCTATTGCGCTTGTAATAGTCGTTTTAGCGCGCCCGCAGCTGGTCAACTCGTGGGAAACATCCGAGTCGGAAGGGATTGATATTATGATGGCTTTGGACGTTTCGGGCTCGATGCTGGCGCAAGACTTTAAGCCCGACAGGTTGGAGGCAGCCAAAAAAGTTACTTCGGAGTTTATTACCGACAGGGAGAAAGACAATATAGGCTTGGTTATTTTTTCGGGCGAAAGCTTTACGCAATGCCCCTTGACCACCGACCACGGCGTGCTGCTAAGTTTGCTGAATGAAGTGAAGTACGGCATGATTGAGGACGGAACAGCCATTGGCCTGGGCTTGGCAAATGCCGTGAACAGGTTGAAAGACAGCAAATCGCAATCGAAGGTAGTGATTTTGCTTACCGATGGCTCGAACAACCGGGGACAGATAGCTCCGCTGACGGCTGCCGAATTGGCAAAATCGTATGGCATACGCGTTTATACGATAGGCGTAGGTTCGCAGGGCATGGCGCCGACACCGGTAATGACACCATACGGGCAGCGAATACAAAACATGCCCGTGGAAATTGACGAAAAAACCTTGACCGAAATTGCCGGAATTACCGGAGGAAATTATTACCGCGCCGAAAATAATCAGAAACTGGCGGAAATATACGGTGAAATAGATTCGATGGAGAAATACCTGATAAGTGTGAATAAGGTAACAAAGAAACAGGAATTGTATTTTCCGTTTGCTTTATTGGCTTTGGCTTTGGTGATTATCGAGTTAACGATCAGGCGTACGTTGTTGCGGAGTATTCCATAAATTTAGAAAAGTAAAAAATAAATTTGACTATGTTTCGATTTCAAAATCCGGAATATTTGTACTTACTGCTCATCCTGCCTTTTCTGGTGTTGGGTTTTATTTACCTGAACATCCAAAAACTGAAAGATGTGCAAAAACTGGGGACACTAATCCTCATTAAACAGCTTATGCCCGAATTGTCGCTCAAGCGTTCGTACCTGAAATTCTGGCTCACGTTTGCGGCTATTGTCTTTGGCATTATTGTTATTGCCCGTCCGCAGTTTGGGACGAAAATAGAGAAAGTGGAGCGAAAAGGGATAGAACTGGTTATTGCGATAGACGTTTCCAACTCGATGTTGGCTCGCGATATTCGACCCGACAGGCTGTCGAAAGCCAAACAAATACTGACCCGCATTATAGACGAACGGCGCAACGATAAGGTGGCCATTGTTGTTTTTGCCGGCGAAGCCTTTGTGCAGTTGCCAATGACTGCCGATAACCAGTCGGCCAAGCTCTTCCTCGAAACTATCGACCCAAGTATTGTCCCGGTGCAGGGAACGGCGATAGGTAGCGCAATAAATATAGGGATGAACAGTTTTACAAGCGATAACGATATTGACAGGGCAATGATTCTCATCACCGATGGCGAAAGCCATGAAGGAAATGCCGTAGAGATGGCCGAAGAGGCTGCCTCGCACGGGATACAGGTAAATGTGGTGGGCATAGGCTCGCCCGAAGGGGTTCCGGTGCCTGTGTCGGCAAGTAGTAATGAAAACAGGCTGGATAACGAAGGCAAAATTGTTGTATCGAAACTGAATGTAAAGATGTGCCAGGACATAGCTAAAGCCGGAAAAGGTTTGTATGTTCATGCCGATAATTCAAACGCTGCCTTAAAAAACCTTCAGGCAGAACTCGAAAAGCTGCAAAAGAAAAATTACGAAGGGGTTGCTTATTCCGAATACGACGAAAAGTTTCAGGTATTTGCCTGGGCAATGCTTATCCTTTTGTTTGTAGAGGTTTGCGTGTTTGATAAAAAGAACAGGATATTCCGAAATGTCAGGATATTTAAGTAAAGTATTTTAATTATGAAGCGAAACATAGTTGTCCTATTATTTTTTCTTGTAACAATGGCTCTTTCCGCGCAAAAAGCGGTCAGGGATTCTATTCGTTCGGGAAACAAAGCATACACGGAACAACGCTACCGGGTAGCCGAAAGTAACTACAAAGCAGCGATTGCCAAAGACCCCACATCGAAGGAAGCCGTGTATAACCTGGGGAATGCCTATTATAAGCAAAACAACTGGGATGAAGCGATAAAGGAATACCAGCAATACCTGAATGTTGAGACCGGAAATGCCAACAATATGAGCGCCGCCTGGCACAATGTCGGCACAACCATGTTGAAGAAAAAAGACCTGCAACAGTCGGCAGATGCCTACAAAAAAGCGCTGAGGCTGAATCCGAAAGACGAACAAACGAGGTATAACCTGGCCGTTGTTCAGAAAATGATTCAGGATCAGAAGGATAAAGACAAGGATAAAGACCAGGACAAAGACAAGCAAGACCAGCAGGACAAGCAGGACCAGAATAAAGACCAGCAACAAAATCAGGACAAGCAGGATCAGAAAGAAAAGAAACCTGAGAAACAGGAAAATGAGCAAATGTCGCGCGAAAGCGCCAATCAGGTATTAAAGGCGATAGAACAAGACGAAAAGGAAACGCAGGAAAAAGTAAAACAAATGAAAGCTGCGGAAAAGAAAAAACAAAACGAAGATAACAGACGACAAAATAAAGATTGGTGATTATAAATAAGAAAAGTATAAGTAAAATGCGAAAATACCTGCTTCTGATAGCGCTGTTTGCCCATGTTGTTGCAGTTTTTCCACAGGAGGTAACATTCAAGGCAAGCGCTCCGGCTGCTGTTGTAAAAGGAGAACAGTTCAGGCTTAGCTATATTCTGCGTAACGGAGAGGGGAGCAGTCCTCAATTTCCGAATGAAATGAAAGGCTTCGATGTGCTTTACGGGCCTTCGGTTTCGCGAAGCAGCAGCGTACAGATTATAAACGGAAGAACCACCTCCGACTCTTCCGAATCCTATACTTTCATACTGGTGGCGAGCGAAGAAGGCAGTTTTTCGGTACCCGCTGCTACCATTAAAGTAGATGGGAAATCATATACCTCCAATGCCCTTACAATAAAAGTATTGCCTCCCGATAAAACTCCTCAGGCTCAGGCTCAACCGGATGCCAGGGGAGGGCAAAGTTCGTCCTCGTCCGCTTCATCCTCATCCGGTTCGTCGTCAACTTCCTCCTCATCGTCCAATGCACAAAATATCAATAGCGGCGATGCATTTATCAGGCCTATTGTTACCAAGACGAAGGTGTATGAGCAGGAAGCGTTTATTATCTCGTTCAAGTTTTATACAACATTGAATGTGAGGGATATTGGTAAGATAGAATTTCCCGAATTTGAGGGATTTATGGTGGAGGAGCAAGATTTGCCCACCAACAGGCAATTGTCTTTGGAACACTACAACGGTCGCAATTATTATGCTGTGGATTTGAGGCGGAGCCTCCTGTTTCCGCAACGGTCGGGTAAAATAACCATTCCGCAGGGAAAGATTGAAATGGTTTTCTCGGTGCCGTCGGGTCGCAAGGTGCAATCGTTCTTTGGGCCGCAGGAAGTGATGGCCGATGTCAAGCGAATCCTTCAAACCAATCCCGTAATCATAGATGTTTCGCCTCTGCCGACAGGCAAGCCGGCCAACTTCTCCAATGCAGTCGGTTCGTTTAGCCTGAAATCGAGCATATCCGATACCGAAGTGAAAGCAAACGATGCCATTACCATTACGCTGAATATAGCCGGAACGGGGAACCTCAAACTGATAAAAACGCCGGAAATTAAATTCCCCACAGGTTTTGAATCCTACGACCCCAAAGTGGATAATACATTTAAGATAGTAGAAAGCGGGCTCACCGGAAGCAAAAAGATTGAGTACTTGTTCATTCCCCGCTATCCGGGCAATTATACCATTCCGGCCATCGAATTTTCGTATTTCGATCTGAAATCGAGGACATACAAAACCCTGAGATCCCCCGAATATAACCTGAAGGTGGACAAAGACCCCAATGCCGGAAATAATTCGGCGGTCAGCTACGATAATCAAAACGAAGTGAAAGTGATTCAGGATATTCGCTTCCTGAAAACGGGAAAAGCCAGCTATTCGGAAGTCAATGGCTTTTTGGTGGGTTCCTTGGGCTACGTTTTGTGGTATTTGATTCCGCTGCTGTTGTTCGTCCTGTCGTTTGTCTATTACCGTAAACTGATAGAGCAAAATGCAAACATTGCGTTGATGCGGACTAAAAAAGCGAATAAAGTGGCGACAAAACGCCTGAAGATTGCGGGCGTTCACCTGAAAGAACACAACAAAGAGAAATTTTATGAAGAAATATTGCGGGCGACCTGGGGTTATCTGAGCGATAAACTCCTGATTCCGGCAGCTGAGCTGAACAGGGACAATATTGAGCTTGAGCTGTCGAAATACGGTGTTTCCGAGGCCTTGATGTCCCGGTTTATGTACATTCTCGATACCGGCGAATTTGCGCGCTACGCTCCCTCCGAATCCGATGAAACCATGGATAAGCTATATTCCGAAACGGTGAATGCTATCAGCGAGATGGAAAGTATCATAAAAAGAAAAAAATGATTTCGCAGTTTTTAAATGATAGAAGAATGAAAAAATCAGTATATATCGTCCTATTGTTGTTCTTTGGCTCTCTGCTTCATGCGCAAACTGCATCGAATGAGGCCGTTAAAGCATATCAGGCCGAAGATTACCCGAAGGCCATTCAGCTTTTTGAGGATGAGATAAGCCGGCAAAAAGAAAAAGGTCTGGAATCGGCTGAACTGTATTACAATCTGGGAAATGCTTACTTCAGGGAGGGCGAGGTGGCCAAAGCGATATTGAATTATGAAAGGGCGCTATTGATTGACCCGGGCGATTTGGATGCACGCCACAACCTTGAATTTGCCCGCACAAAAATTGAAGATAAAATAGTAGGAGTAGATACCTTCTTCCTCCAATCGTGGTTCGACAGTATTCAGAATTTGCAGAGTTCCAATGATTGGGCAAAATTATCGGTGGCATTTTTCTTATTGTTTTTGGCTGCCTTGAGCCTGTTTTTCTTTACACGCTCGATTCTGGTGAAGAAAGTGGCATTTTATACAGGCCTTGTTTTGTTCGTATCGCTCATCTTTACCAACATCTTCTCGTCGAGGTTGAAAGACAAAATTATAGACCGGAATACCGCTGTCATCATGGCCGGTTCGGTATCTGTAAAAAGTTCGCCTGATGCCAACAGCAAGGAGCTTTTCATCCTGCATTCGGGCACAAAAGTCCAAATCAACAAAAAGGACGAATTGTGGTTTGAGATAGAAATCGACAACGGCAATGTTGGCTGGATACCCAGTAACAAACTGGAAATAATATAAGCCGGATGAGTAGCGCCGTAGAACAAATACTTCCTTACGAACGCGATGCGTTTTTGTGGCTGAACAACAGTCATACGGATTTTTGGGATGTGTTTATGATGACCTATTCGGGCAAGGTGTTGTGGATACCGCTGTGCATCGTCCTTTTAGTCAGCCTTTTTTACAAAACAAGATGGCAGCAGGCTGTGCTGTTTATCGTTTGCTTTGCCATTCTGGTTACCTTGTGCGACCAGATTTCCGCCAGCCTGATCAAGCCCTATTTTCACCGGTTCAGGCCTACGCACCATCCCGACTTTATGGATTATGTGCAGACCGTTAATAATTATAGAGGCGGGCGTTTCGGGTTTGTCTCTTCACATGCGACCAATGGTTTTGGCGTTGCCACATTCATTGCCCTTGTTTACCGGTACCGGTGGCTGACATGGAGCGTTTTTCTGTGGGCTGCCGTAAACAGTTATTCCCGTATTTATTTAGGCGTACACTTCATCAGCGATATTGCGGGGGGAATGCTACTGGGAGCGCTATTGGGATTTCTTGTTTACCTGTTGTATCAATACAGCCGTCAAAAAATACTTAAAGACTCGCCGGAGTCTCTCCAAAAGCCCGTTTATTCTTCCATGCACGGGAACATTATTGCCGCAACGATTGCTATAACAATAGCTTTTGACGCAGTTTACAGTTTATTTTAAATTTATCTGCCAAAATAATTGGTTTTCTTAAAAAGATGTACTATTTTTAGGAATCAAATATTAACCTAAAATTTTTATCATCATGACGAAGACTATAACGTTTACTGAACTTCGCAAGGTTAAAGATAGTTTGCCTGATGGAAGTATTCATAACATTGCAAACCAGTTGAACCTCTCTGTTGAAACAGTCCGAAATTATTTTGGAGGTCATAATTACAATAAAGGCGAAAGCTGTGGTATCCATCTCGAACCCGGTCCCAATGGCGGGATAGTGGCAATAGACGATACAACCATTTTGGATATAGCTTTGGGTATAATAGAAAAAAATAAAAAAGAAGCAACTGTCTAAGTTTTTCAAAAACAAAGGTTTAGACAGTTTTAAACAAGGGATTAATTGAAAGAGCTATGGACGGGAAATTGGTAACATTAGCGATTCATACACCGGAAAAAGCGCAGATTCTCAAGGCGGTTTTGGAAGGTGAGGGGATTACGGTGTCGATAGAAGAGGTCAATAATAATCAAGATTCTTTGCCGGGTGTTCGTATCAGAATCCATGAACACGACCTGGCAAAAGCGCTGAACGTAGTGGAAAACAGACACTTGTTCAGCTACGACGAACCTGAAACCTACAGAACAGATGATGGGCGGAAACGAATCTTGGTACCGGTAGACTTTTCCGAATATTCGTTGAAAGCTTGCTGCATAGCCTTTAATATGGCCAAAGAAATAAACGCAAAAGTGAAAATCCTGAACGTTTATTTCAATCCGTATTATCCAACGGCTTTGCCCATGGCCGAGGTATTTGCTTATCAGGCAAAAGAAGACGGCAGTTTTCAGAATATAATAGAGAAAGTAAGATCCGACATCAAAACGCTGTGTAATCGAATTGACGAAAAAATCGTATCGGGAGAATTTCCAGCCGTGAATTACTCGTATGTATTGCGGGAAGGCTTGCCGGAAGAAGAAATAGTGGCCTTTGCCAAAGAGTATAAGCCGGCTATGATTGTGATGGGAACCCGTGGAAAAGATCAGAAAGATGCCGATTTGATAGGTAGTGTTACTGCGGAAGTGATTGAGATGACACAGATACCTGTGCTTGCAATTCCCGAAAATACGCAATTTACGGAAATTAGCGAGGTGAAAAATATTGCGTTCCTGACTAATTTTAGTCAACGCGATTTGATTTCGTTCGACTTAATGATGAACTTCCTGAGGAACTACAAAATTAAAGTGCATCTGACGCATTTTGCCAATAAGAAAAAAGACCAATGGGACGAAATCAAGATGGAAGGGATAGGGTCTTATTTTAAAAAGAAATATCCCGAGGTGGAAACCGATTACACCTTGATTGATAGCGGTGATATGCTGGCAAGCATGGATTCGTACATTAAAAAAGCGGCAATAGACATTATCGCCTTGACAACTGCCAAACGAAACATCTTTGCGCGCATGTTCAGTCCGAGTATCTCCCGGAAAATGTTGTTTTATTCCGATACCCCTATTCTGGTTCTTAGAGGGTAAAACAATTAAAAAATGAGAATTGAGAGTTGAGAATTGAGAAAATTCTTGACTCTCCTTTGTATTATATTATTGTCGATTATTGAGTATCTTTGCTCATCAAACGTAAAGTGAAAATTATGTCAACAGCACAAATAGCACGGAAAAAGTACGATATTATTTCATGGATAACCGGACTGGAAGACAAAAAACTCATTCGGAGGCTACATCAATTAGCCATGAATCAAACAGAAGAAAACATTGTCCATCTATCGCCGGAACAAACAGAATTGCTAAAAATGAGCGATGACGATATTAAGAATGGTCGCTTAGTGTCTGAAGAAAAGCTAAATAAATTAGATGAACAATGCTTCGTTTGAGCGTATTTTGGACAGAAATAGCTGTCAGACAACGTAATTATATCTTTGAATATTGGAATCAGCGAAATGGAGGCGCCTTTGTTTGGCGTAGGCTCCAGTGTCTGTTGCACAATCCCTGAAAAGTATAGCCGTAGGCTAAGGCTTAAAGGCTTTCAGCCTTAACGAGCAGTTGTACAGCAGACACTCCAGCCTGCATCGCGTGCAATGGTTTTGCGCAAGGCGGGAGCCTACACCGAACAAGGGGAGACGAAAAACTTAGAACTCAAATTTTTAAACAATAATATAAATGAAAAAACAACTAATAATAGCTATGGCTGGATTATCGGTAATGCTGGGCGCTTGCTCGGAAAAAGATGCAGGACAAGACAATGAGTTTGTGTATGAAGTAGATGCTTTTGCCGATTTACAGATTTTGCGTTACCAGATTCCCGATTTTGAATCGCTGAGTTTGCAGCAGAAAGAAATGATTTATTACCTCTCGCAGGCGGCAATCGAAGGCCGGGATATTCTTTTCGATCAGAATGGACGGTATAATCTGGCTATTCGCCGTACCTTGGAGGCTATTTATGCAAACTTCGAGGGGGATAAGTCTTCGACCGATTATCAGGAGTTTGAGGTGTATCTGAAGCGTGTTTGGTTCTCGAACGGCATTCATCATCATTATGGCGAAGATAAATTTTTACCCGGATTTTCGAAGGCATTCTTTGAGGAGCAAGTGAAACAACTTCCGGCAGAAACCGTTCCGGTAGCGCCCAATCAATCGGTGGATGAGTTCTTGGCGACGATTGAACCCGTTATGTTTGACCCTGCGGTGATGCCGAAAAAAGTAAATCAGGCAACAGGCGTCGATCTTATTCAGACATCGGCGAACAACTACTATGGCGAGGGCGTTTCGCAGGACGAGGTAGAGGCTTTTTATGCTAAAATGAAGAACCCCAAGGATCAAACGCCTGTATCTTATGGGCTGAATAGCCGCTTGGTGAAGGAAAATGGCAAGCTGGTGGAAAAAGTATGGAAAGTCGGCGGATTGTATTCCCCTGCCATAGAGCGTATTATCGCCTGGCTGGAGAAGGCTGCTGTTGTTGCCGAAAACGATGAACAAAAGAAAGTGATAGAAACGCTCATTGCTTACTACAAGAGCGGCGACCTGAAAACTTTTGATGCTTATGCCATTGCCTGGGTGCAGGATTCGCTGTCGCGCGTGGATTTTGTGAATGGTTTTACCGAATCGTACGGCGACCCGCTGGGCTTGAAGGGCAGTTGGGAGTCGGTGGTTAATTTCAAAAATCTGGAAGCGACCAAACGCACCGAAACAATCAGCTCGAATGCCCAGTGGTTTGAAGATCATTCGCCCGTTGATAAGCGATTTAAGAAAGAAAAGGTGAAGGGCGTAACGGCCAAGGTGATTACGGTTGCCCAACTGGGTGGCGATTGCTATCCCTCCACACCGATAGGCATAAACTTGCCCAATTCAAATTGGATACGCAAAGACTATGGTTCCAAGTCGGTTACGATAGAAAATATTATGGAAGCATACGATAAGGCTGCCGAACACAGTGGCTTTGGTGAAGAATTCATCTGGTCGGAAACCGAACAGGAATTGGTTCATAAATACGGATTTATCACCGATATTTTGCATACCGACTTGCACGAAATACTGGGACATGGTTCGGGACAATTGTTGCCGGGCGTTGACCCCGATGCCCTGAAGGCCTACGGTTCGACCATAGAGGAGGCGCGCGCCGATTTGTTTGGCCTGTATTATTTAGCCGATCCCAAATTGGTTGAGCTGGGTATAACTCCCGATGCAGAAGCTTATAAAGCAGAGTATTACAGGTATATGATGAACGGTTTGGCAACTCAATTGACCCGCATAGAACCCGGAAAAGACATTGAAGAAGCACACATGCGCAATCGTTCGTTGATTGCGCAATGGGCTTTTGAAAAAGGGAAATCCGGTAAGGTGGTGGAATACAAAAAACGCGATGGCAAAACCTATGTGGTTGTAAATGATTACTCTAAATTACGCAATCTGTTAGGTCAATTACTGGCCGAAATACAACGTGTTAAATCGGAAGGCGATTATGAAGGCGCTAAATCTTTGGTGGAAAATTACGGTGTGAAAGTAGAACCGGAACTACATAAGGAAGTTCGTGAACGTTACGCTAAACTCAATCTGAAACCTTACAAAGGCTTTGTGAATCCGGTGTTTGAGGCGGTAAAGGATGCAAATGGAAAGATTACCGACCTGAAAGTATCATACACGGAGGGCTACGTTGAACAAATGTTGAGGTACGCCCGGGAATTTTCAAGGCTTCCTAGCTATAATTATTGAGGGTAAAAATGTGGAGCTGTCTTAAAAGTCTGTCGAGGCTGTGTCAAAAGTCTGTCATCCCGTGCTTGACACGGGATCTCCTAATAAAAATCAGTTGAATGTCAGGAGATTGCGGGTCGGAGCCCGCAATGACAATCTAAAAAGAATACTTTTGAGACAGCCTTTTTTATCATTGCATCTCTCCATATCCACTACTTCCTTTGAACCTTAGAAGTAATCTTTTTGCCCGAAGCCGTGGTTGTCCTCAGTACATAAACACCCGGAGGTAATTCGCCTACACTTATCTCGTAGCGTGTGGTTTCCTGCGAGTCTCGTTTCACAATCTGCCCCGTTGTATTATATAGTTCTATCCCATTCACCGGATTCAACGTTTCCACATACAACACCTCCGAAACCGGATTCGGATAGATTAAAATTTCATTTCTAACCACCTCTTTTTGGATGCCCGTAATTGTATCCGAAATTTTCACCTGATAATTAACCGTCAAGTCGGGGAAAGAAAGATTGGTCATTTTACATGTTACAACTTCTCCGTAAAAATCAAGGCTCGCCTCAAAACGACCCTCCCCCTGGTCGGGAAGCGTTATGGCTTGGTCGGCTTCGTTGTACCAATTATAGGTGGTCGTGTTGCCATATATGTTGTATTCTCTGTTCAAATCAATGGTTTCTCGCGCATGTATTTCTCCGGCATCTATTATTTTTTGCGGAGAATAGACTGCTATTTCGTGATCCGAAACCGGGCCGACTTGCATAGCCGAAAATTTCAAGCTATTGTCATTGAAGTAGAGAGTTCTCAGGGGTGAGGCCACTTTCAATTCGGTTAATTGGTTGTTTGAAACATTTAGCCAATTCAGCTTGGTGTGTTGCGACAGGTCGAGGTCGCCGGTAAGCTGATTGTCAGGAAGATACAATAAACTTAAATCGGAGCTTTGAGGCAATATTAAACCGCTCAATTGAGCGCCGACACTATAAAACGACAACAACCTCTCCTTCTGCGACAAGTCGATAGCCGAGTTCAAGGGATTACCCGAGCAGGATAAAAAGCCAATTTTGTTGTTTTTTGATAAATTGAGTTGGCTAATCGAATTATCGGAGCAATCGAGGGATGCCAAGTCTGAATTCGTTGACAGAGAAAGTTCATTGAGCTTATTCCCGGAACAATACAACGAGATAAGGCTTTTCTGTTTCGACAGGTCTAATTCCGTGATAAGATTATTTGAGCAATTTAAAACGCCCAAATCCAGATTTGCCGATAAATTCAACCCGGCTAACTGATTGTCCGAGCAATTCAGCTGCAAAAGGTTTACATTTCGTGTCAAATCCAATTCCGTTAAACCGTTCCCTGAACAATCCAGCCGGTTTAGCTTCGGATTATCTAAAATGTTTAGCGCAGTGAATTTGGATTGCGGAAAATTCAAGACTTCCAGCTCCTCAAAATAACTGCCGCCTATTATTCCCGACAATTGGTATTCGTCCGTAAAAGAATTGATTTCCAACCTGGTTAAACGGGCCGGAGCATCTACCGTCCATTCCCAGTCAATATAAATTAACCCCAGCTTGTTCTGTATTGCCGCAATCCAGTCTTCCGATACCCTCCAATTGGCAGTATCGGCAGCCGTTAATCCCAAACATTCCAGATTAGATTTGCCGCTTACGGATGAAGATTGGCGAAGAATAGCGCGCAAACCTTCCTTATCTTTTTCATGAAAATCCTGCGAATACAGACTCGTACAAAAGACGGCTAACAGAAAAGTGAATAAAATTCTAGTCATAATAAAGTTCCCCAAAAAATTGCCATTATTTAATCATTTGTGTCTTCCGTATAGAAACCATCTTCTTCGTCAAAATCGTCCTCCGTGTCATCATCAAGGATAAAATCGTCCGTGTCATCATCGAATACAATTTCTTTAATTTCGAGGTTTCGATGTGTGATATGCACCGTTTTTTCTTTCTGATAATCGCCGTCCTTGTTTAATTCCGACCAAAGCAAGTCTTTCAACTGCTGAATATTTTGTCCAACGATAGAGGAAATAAAAATGCAAGGTATATCCGGCAAGTCCTGCGATATGGCTTCAATCAGTTCGTCGTCCAGCATATCCGATTTTGAGATGGCCAACACCCGGCGTTTATCGAGCAGATCGGGGTTGTATTGCGCCAGTTCATTCAGCAATATCCGGTATTCGTTATGAATGTCTTCGGCATCGGCAGGCACCAGAAACAACAGCAGCGAATTGCGCTCGATATGCCGCAAGAAACGGTATCCCAAGCCTTTACCTTCGCTGGCGCCTTCGATGATACCCGGTATGTCGGCCATCACAAACGACCGCTGGTCGCGATAACCCACAATACCCAAATTGGGTTCGAGCGTGGTGAACGGATAGTTGGCTATTTTAGGCTTTGCCGCCGTCATCACCGACAGCAAAGTCGATTTGCCGGCATTCGGAAAGCCAACCAAACCTACATCGGCCAGGACTTTCAGTTCCAGAATAATTTTTCGTTCCTCGAATGGTTCGCCGGGTTGAGCATAGCGAGGAGCCTGATTGGTAGGCGTTTTGAAGTGGTTGTTACCCCGGCCGCCCCGGCCGCCCTTGAGCAGAATTACTTCCTGCCCGTCGTCGGTAATATCGCACAGGTATTCGCCTGTCTCGGCATTGTAGGCCACTGTTCCGCAAGGGACATCTATTATTTTCGATTCGCCTTTTTTACCCGACGAAAGGCTGCCGGTTCCACCTTCTCCATGTCCGGCCAAAATATGCCGTTGAAATTTGAGATGCAACAGCGTCCAGTAGTTGCGGTTGCCGCGAAGGATAACATGTCCGCCGTTGCCGCCATCGCCACCGTCCGGTCCCCCTTTAGGGACATACTTCTCGCGGCGGAAGTGCGTAGAACCTCTGCCTCCTTTTCCCGACCGGCAGTAGATTTTTACATAATCTACAAAATTTGTATCTGCCATTCTCTATTAATTAAAGATATATTTGTTGTGTGTAGGAATCGCTACAATGGCTAACTATATAGAAATGAGCGAATAACTCTGCTCTACGTTTTCATTGTTCCAAGCAACCCGACACAAAGATACTACTTTTTTGGTAAAACCGAAAACTATCAATATCTTTGCAATTATCATCAAAAAGAAAAAAACAATGAAACAGATTAATCGACTAAAGGTAGTTCTTGTTGAACAACACAAGACGGGCAAATGGTTAGCGGATTCCATAAATAAAGACGTAGCAACGGTTTCGCGCTGGTGCTCCAACGTAACACAGCCTCCGCTTAAAATGCTATTAGAAATAGCAGAATTGTTGGATGTGGATATACGGGATTTGCTTGTTTCGACTAAGAGGAGCAAGAGAGAATGACTTTCTGAACCACAATTTACATGATTTAAAAGATTAACATGATGAATAAAATTCAAAAATCGAACGAACTCTACGGCAAAATAGCCGTAATCATTGAGCAGTCGCGACAAAAGGTGGCGACCGCCGTTAATCTTACAATGGTATATACTTATTATGAAGTAGGGCGATATATTGTAGAGGATGAGCAGCAAGGCGAACAGCGTGCGGAGTATGGGAAAGCTGTATTGAAAGAACTTTCTGCGAAATTGACAGAGCGCTTTGGAGAAGGTTTTTCGTATCCAAACCTTAAAAACATGAGGCAGTTCTACACAATGTATTCCAAAAACAGAATTGGCTCGACAGTGTTTAGCCAATTGACAGAAAAGGCAAATACTGTTTACCCAATTCTTCAGACACTGTCTGATGAATCGCAAATGGCAGATAATCAAGTAAATACAACTCGGCAGATACTGTCTGTCAAATTTACCCTTTCATGGTCGCACTACCTTGTATTGATGCGTGTAGAAAACCCTGATGCTCGCCGATTTTATGAGATAAGGAGGAATGCGGCATGATCAATTATAATCCCAATATACATCACCGCCGTTCAATACGGTTGAAAGGGCATGATTATTCACAAGAAGGATTGTATTTTGTAACAATCTGCACGCACAACAGCGAATGTCTGTTTGGTGAGATCGTTAATGACAAAATGATTTTGAATGAAATAGGGGGAATTATTTATGACGAAAAGGAAGTAAATTATGAATGATTTTGAAGAATATATCCGTCAGGGCGAACCCGACAGAGTAGAAAAGAGCCAAATCTGGCAAACGGCTATCGGTTTGCAGCAGGTTGATGGTTTAACGCCATCTGCTTACCTCATCGAAACTGCCAAGGAAAATATTGAGGGTAAAATCACCATAAACGAGGTGCAATACCGTATCGACAGCTATTATAAATCCCAGTCTGTCAGGCAAGCAGATGTTGATGAGCGGACAGAAGAAGCGGATAAGGTATCCTCTCGCATTACCGAAATTTTATCTGTCAATACCTTTTCTTTCTCGCCGGTGGAATATCTGGGTATTCACAGGCGGCTTTTTAATGGAATCTACAAGTTTGCAGGAAAAATACGCGATTACGACATCACGAAAAAGGAGTGGGTACTAAACGGTGCAACGGTATCGTATGCAAGCGCCGAGACCCTCAGAGCGACTTTGGAATTTGATTTTAAGGAAGAGAAGGCATTCGATTACAAGGGATTAAGCGCCTCGCAAATCGTAGAACATCTGGCACATTTCATTGCTTATTTGTGGCAGATACATATTTTCGGCGAGGGAAATACCCGGACAACAGCTGTATTTTTAATAAAATATCTTCGACAACTCGGCTTTAAGAATATAAACAACGATTTGTTTGCAGCCCATTCGTGGTATTTTAAAAACGCGCTTGTTCGTGCGAATTACTCAGATATTACACAAAATATTCATAAAACAGATGAATATCTTATCCGCTTTCTTTCAAACTTACTGCTTGGCGAAAATAATGTGTTGAAAAATCGCGAATTGCATATTAGTTTTGTTGAAAATGCCGGAGTAAAGCCTCAAAATGACACTGTAAATGCAGAAAAATTCCCTGTAAACGGGCAAAAGTTCCTTGTAAACGGGAAAAAGTTCCCTGTAATTGGGTTGGAAATATTAAAATTGATAGAACAAAATCAAAAATTTACCATTATGGAGTTGTCAAAACGGTTAAATATTTCGGACAGGGCAGTAAAAAACAATATTAACAAACTCAAAAATGCAGGTATTCTTTCCCGTGAAGGTGCAGACAAAAACGGGTACTGGAAAATCAACTAAAAGAATGAGGCCTTGACTGAAAAAAAGAAAAACCAAGACCCAAAGCAAAAAACAGGCTTCCCTGATCTTGGTTTTTGTTATTTTTGAGGCAATTGCCTATTTATTCACTTTGTCGATGATGGAAGATATACGGGCAAAAATCTCATCTTTTGTGCCCAGTCCTTCGATTGTGTACAACAAACTTTCTTCCTTGTATTTGTCTTTCAGGGGTGTTGTTTGATTGTAGTAAACGCCCAAACGAGCTTTAATTGTGTCGTAATTGTCGTCCGTGCGTCCGGTTTGGCGACCTCTGTTCAACAGCCTTTCGATTAATTCTTCTTCAGGTACTTCGAGGCTCACCACGGCGGCAATTTTCTGCCCTCTTTCTTTCAACATCTCCGCCAAGGCTACACCCTGAGGTATTGTGCGAGGGAAACCATCGAATATAACGCCTTTACAACCGGCCTCTTTTATTTTTTGGTCGAATACGCCGGCCAAAATATCAACCATCAGCTCGTCGGGGATTAATTGTCCTTTCGACATATAGCTTTCGGCCAGTTTACCGAGTTCGCTGCCCGAATCGCGTTCGGCTCTCAGCACATCGCCGGTCGAAATATGAGCAAGTTCGTATCTTTTAATCAGGTATTCGCTCTGTGTACCTTTACCCGAGCCCGGAGCTCCAAAAATTACAATATTCAGCATAATTACAGATTCTATCAGATTTAATTATTTCTTTGTTTTATTTTATAAATATCGCTCAAGTTACGCCCATAACCGTCGTAGTCGAGCCCATAACCCACTATAAAATCGTTGGGTATTTCCAACGCCACATAGTCGAGTTTCACATCGTACTTCAATGCGTCGGGTTTGAACAAAAGAGTGGCTATTTTTATTTCTTTCGGGTTATCGCAGGCCAACTGGTCTATAACGAGCGACATGGTATTGCCCGTGTCAACTATATCTTCCACCACCACCACCGTCCGTCCCTCAATCTCCTCTTCGAGGCTATAAATTTCTTTCAGCACGCCCGAAGATGCCGTTCCCTTGTACGAAGCCATCCGCACAAAAGTTATCTCGGAGGGGATAGTTACCTTTTTCATCAGTTCGGCTGCAAACATGAAAGACCCGTTCAACACACAAATAAACAGGGGATCTTTCCCATCCAAATCCTTATTTATTTGCTCAGCGATTCGCGCAACAGCGTCATCTATAACCTTTTCGGCTATAAACAGTTCAAATTCCTTGTCTTTTATTTTTATTACATCTTTCATAGTTGCTGCAATATTTTAGAACGCAAAGGTATAACAAATAAGTAAAAGATATAAATGAGGAGGGATTTTTTTGGACGAAAAATAAAAGAGATTTGATGGCTGCGGCATGTTACAAAGCTATTCTATTTTCAATTCTTAAATCATAACCAGTATCTTTTAAAAAATTATCCATTTTTATTTGGTAACTTGGTCTAAATATTCGAGAATTACTATTTGCTATATATGCCATTTTCGTTTTATACAGGTTCGCCTCTTTTGTGGTTTCAAAATGTTTGATAGTGATGCGTAACTGCTCATCCTTGTCGTTTTTCCAATTTTTATTTGTTCCTGTCGTTAATTCTACAAAAATAATTGTTGAAGAGTATGTTAAAAGTCCATCGCTACACCTGTCTTTTTTTCCATCAGGTTTTCTTAGTATAATGCTGTTATCTAATGCAATAAATTTCACTTCAAATTGTTGATTATTTTCTACAACTGCAATCCATTTCTTACCATTTTTGTGATTTTCATCAAGATAGGCTGGTTTATGAAGAGGTGGGCCATCATCACAAAGTCCGAAATGCCTACTTGTGGATATATATCGATATTTGGAATCAAAAAAATTCAAGGTTTTTGTTAGAATTTTTTTCTGCTTATTACGCTTGTTCTTTTTTATCTCATTCTTTCTTCTTTTACTACTCATATCTGTTTCTGTATTTCCAATAACATAGCAAATAGCTCGTTGCCTTCATCCAACTTTTCATTCAATTTATTTTCATCGGAAGGTAAGCCGTCATAAGTTTCAAGCACATGAATGGTTCCGGTTACTTCGTCCAACTCATAAATCAACAAATCTTCCGAGTTGATAATTGAGCCTAACGAAACAATTTTTTCCAATTCTTGTTTTAAAACATCTGTATTTATTTTTGACTTTAACTGTCCTGATTTGACCAACAAAGTTAAGTAACTAATCAAATAAGGACTATGCGTAGTCATTACCAACTTATTACCAGGGTTCATATTGTTAAATTCCAGCAAACTTTGAAGCATTTGCCATTGGGAGGAAGGGAATAAGTTTTGTTCCGGCTCTTCGACTATATTTACAAAAGCTGTTTTGTTGAATTTCGAAGAAAGCACCGAAAGAGCCACCCGTTTTTGTTCATCGGATAAGTTCTCATTACTCCAAATTTCTTGTACGCCTTTTTTGAACCTATTCAATTCTTCACTACTCATAGGTTCTTTATTTTCACTCTGTATCTGTACAGATTTTGCTAAATAACTTGATACCAAATAAAGAGGCACAAAAGATTGAAAGCCACTCGAGCTTTCGGTAATTTTTATTTTATAATCTTTCCCTTTTAAATTAAGAGTATCATTTAATCTATCATATTCAATATCCGTATCATTAATTGGTAATCTCATTACCTCATCCATATTGTCTTTTGCATTATCATATTCTGTATTGAACTCCAATAATGAGGCTGACGATAATTTCAACTCCTTTACACCTTTGATATATGCTAGAAAATTTCTTTCGGCAGGCACATACATAATTTGAGGTAAAGGATAGTCTGCATTTGCTGTTTCATGAATAATCATCAAACCATCTTTATACTTTACAGAATAAGCATCCCCTTGATATTCTATATCAGTATTGGGATAAAGATAATTTTCTATACGATGATATGGAAGAAATGAGATTTTTAATCTATTTTTCCTCTCAAACCATTTTTTATCATAATCGCCTCTTACCAAAGCCTTTTCTATCCATGTAAATGTAGAAATTAACTTAGCTACAGTACTTTTTCCTGAACCTTGATTTCCGACAAAAACCGTAACCTTCTTAATATCAAGCCATCCATCATTTTCAAGGAATCCTTCTTTGATAGGACCAAAATTCTTAATCTTTATTTTGCTCATTTCTTTATTCTAAAATTCAAACATTGAAATTGAACAAATGTACAAATAATGGACGAAAAATAAAAGAATAAAAGCAACAATTCTAAAATTTTAGTAGCTTTGTAACGATTTATGTTATATAAAACGCAATACACTTATGAAACGACATATCGGATTTATCGCAATCTTGCTTTCCATGCCACTTCTAGCGCAGAATACCATAAAAATGAGCGCGGTTAAAAGCAATGACTATGGGGTGGCTTACAGTTTGCCCAAAACGGCGATTGATATAAAAGTTACGGTATCGAAGAAAACAAAAAAGGCAGGTGAATTTTATCAATATGCCGAAAGATACCTGAATATACCAAACCCCATTGTTCAGGATGAGCTTATTTTTACCCTCGAAAATATTGAAACGACCACAACCGGCATACCGGACAAAAACAATTCGTACTTGGTTGAATTTAAGCCGAATACCGTAGCGCCTTTTGTTACGCTGACAAAGGATGGATTGATTTGCGCCATAAACGAAGAGCTGAGCGTCCAGAAAGAAAATGCTACACTTGCCCCGCCCGAAACAAAAGTGGTGACAGTAACAGTCAACCCCAAATCGTTTTTGTCGGAAGAAATTTTGCGAGCCGGTTCCAGCGCCAAGCAGGCCGAACTGATTGCTAAACAGATATACCATTTGCGCGAAAGCAAATCGAACATACTGACGGGTGAAGCCGACAATATGCCACCCGATGGAGAGGCTTACAAATTGGTTATAAGCCAGATAAACGAACAGGAAAAAGCCCTGACATCCATGTTTTTGGGTACAGAGCTTGTCGAAACCCTGACAAAAACTTTTACGGTTGTGCCGGATGAACAGAATATTAATAGAAAAACAATATTCCGCTTCTCGAAAAAACTGGGGATTGTAGAACCTAATGATTTGGCTGGCGCTCCGGTGTCTCTAACCCTGATAAACAAAGAGCCCAAAGACGACACATTGCCTACCGAGAAAGAGCAAAAAGCCCTGGACAAGAAATTTTCGAGCGGTATTATCTTCAATATTCCGGCAAAAGCCAGTTTGAAGATTGAATTCGACAACCGCACAATGGTGCAAAAAGAATACGATGTGGTGCAATACGGCACACAGGATGTTTTGGCGCCCAAAGCGCTGAACAATGGAAAAGTAGCGATTAGAGTGGTTTTCTATCCCGAACTGGGCGCCATCAAACAAATAATTCAATAAACCAATCCTCGTCATGCCTTTAGAAATCGAACGCAAATTCAGGGTGAAGGGTGATTTTAAATCGCTGGCTTATAAGCACGAACCGATTATTCAGGCATATATTTCCAGCAAACCGACCGTTCGCATCCGTCAAAAAGGCGATAAGGCCTACCTCACCATCAAAGGGAAAGCTTCGGAAAGTGGCTTAAGCCGTTTTGAGTGGGAAAAGGAGATTTCCTTGTCCGACTTTGAGGAACTGTTGACTTTATGCAATCCCGATACGCTGATACATAAAATTCGTTACTATGTTAACTTCGAGGGATTTGTATATGAAATAGATGAGTTTCACGGCAAAAACGAAGGCTTGATTATCGCCGAACTGGAACTTCCGCACGAAGACACCGTATTTAGCACACCGGACTGGATTGGCGCCGAAGTTACAGGCGATAAAAAGTATAACAACTCCCAATTATCCAAACATCCATACTCGGAATGGGGGAAATAATGGTTGATTTGCCAATACTATTTAACAAGTAAGAGTAGCAACAAGTAAATCTTTTCGTTTATATTTGTTGTTGAATGTATTATAGATACCAAAATGGGTAAAATTCAAAATAAAAATAGACTTAAAAGACTCATCGCTGCAAGCAATAGTGGGGATGACGTTACAACGACTACGTCTTCTTATAACGTGTTGAGCAAAGAAGCTATTGGTTTTACATCTGGAAGGAAAAAGGCAATGGGATGGGATCCCCGTGCTGCTATCAGGCATATTGCTGGAAGAGATAGTATTAGTCCTGGGTGCAAGAGATATTTAGTTCGTGCTACTATTAGGCCTATTGCTAGAAAAAATAGATTTAGTTCTAGACGCCAAACATATTTAACGAGTAATGAGGGTACTGTCGTTACGTCCAACAATAGTTTGTCAAAAGGCATTGTGATAGACTGGAATGCTATTAATCTAAAACAAAATAGAAAGTGGAATTCAGTAAAACATATAGCTAAAATTTCGTCTGAAGCAACCTCGAAGGCGGCAGAACAAACTCTGGCAAATCTGGGAACAGTTTTGTATGTTGAAGACGGGAAACTTGTTGAAATAAAGAATGGTAAAAGGAAGAGAGTGATAAAGGATGTTAAATCCAGCCCTGTAACACAAACTCGCATTACCTTGAAAATGAAATAATTTATGGCTTTTGAAAAAAGACTTAGGTTGTTTGCCGGGCCAAATGGTTCGGGGAAGAGTACAATCATATCAGGTATCAAGGAAAATAGATACAATATGGGGGTATATCTGAATGCTGATGACCTTGAAAAGGAACTGAATAAAACATCTTCAATAGATTTATCAGCCTATGAGTTGCAAAATATCACAAAAGACGATTTCTCCTCTTTCTGCAACCACCACACGCTATTAGAAAAAGCAAGATTGAATGGTTACAATATAGATCTTTCGTGTGAAAATAACACGATAAGAAGCCGTGCGAATGAATCCAATTCTTATGAAGCATCCATCATAATAAGTTTTATCGTCAATAAATTGTTGGAAAAAGGAAGAAAATTCTCCTTTGAGTCTGTTATGTCCCACGAATCTAAAATACAGCTACTCCGAAAAGCAAAAGAAAACGGATACAAAAATTATTTGTATTACGTCTGTACGGAGGATGTACAAATCAATTTAAATAGAGTTGCCGCAAGGGTAAAAATGGGTGGGCATGGTGTTGACAGGGAGAAAGTAATCAAACGATATTATGAAAGTTTGAATCTTTTGGCTGATGCCGTAAAATTAACCTATCGGTCATATATTTTTGACAATAGTGGCTGTTCGTCTAAGCTTATTCTTGAGATAGATACCGAAAAGGAACAGGATAATACAAAATTCCACCACGATTATATTCCCAATTGGTTATCAACCTATTTAATTGATAAATTATCTTAGAAATGCTATCCAAACATCCGTACTCGGAATGGGGGAAATAAACCAATGAAACATCACCCGCAATATCCCAATCTGCTGCAATTCGACCTGTTTGGCGAATATAAATCTCTTTTTCATTTTTCAACGACATGCGAAGGCGGCTTCAGCAAGGGGAGTTATGCCTCGTTCAATTTGGGCGAATATTCGGGCGATGATGTTGTAAGTGTTTACAAAAACCGCAGTCAGCTTGCTTCTGTGCTGAATATTGACCCCAATAGCTTGTTGTTGCCGCATCAGGTACATGGCGACGGGATATTAACTGTGGACGCTGATTTTTTGTCTTTGCCCGCCCTGTCGCAAAAAGAACAATTGAATGGCGTTGATGCCCTGATTACCAACTGTCAACAGGTATGCATCGGGGTAACAACTGCCGATTGTGTCCCTTTGCTGGTGTTCGACCCTATCGGGAATGTGCTGGCGGCCATTCATGCGGGATGGAGAGGAACGGTTGCAAAAATCGCAACGAAAGCGGTCGCACAGATGCAGGAAAAATATGGTTGCAATCCCCAAAACCTGAAAGCCGGTATTGCTCCGGCCATATCTCAAGCTTGTTTTGAGGTGGGAGAGGAGGTTGTGGATGCTTTTTCCGGCGCCGGTTTTCCAGTCAACGATATAGGGTATCGTTGTCCCGAAACAGGCAAAATTCACCTGGATTTGTGTTGTGCAAACAGCTTGTTGTTAACGGCTTCGGGCATTCCTCCTCAAAATATAGAAATAGCGGGTTTATGTACTTATTCCCACCCCGATAAGTTTTTCTCGGCGCGCCGTCAGACGGTGAAATCGGGGCGGATGCTTACCGGTGGTTTTTTGACGTAGTTTTTGGGCAGGTTCTATAAAGCTACATCCGAAAAATTATTAATTTTGCAGGACAAAAAACAGAATAAGAAAAATAGATAATCAACTAATAAAATTATGGCAATACCTCCGTTTAAGTATCAGGCAACATTTCCGCTGGGAAAGGACACGACCGAATATTATCTTTTGTCGAAAGATTATGTTTCTACAACCAATTTTGAGGGACAAGAAATCCTGAAAGTTGAACCTGAAGCGTTGACGCTTTTGGCGCAGCACGCATTTCACGATGTTGAATTTTTACTGCGCCCCGAACATCAGGAGCAGGTCGCAAAAATTCTTTCCGACTCCAATGCAAGCGATAACGACAAGTATGTGGCTCTTACCTTTCTGCGCAATGCGGAAATTTCGGCAAAGGGCATTCTACCTTTCTGTCAGGATACGGGAACGGCTATTGTAGTGGGAAAGAAAGGCCAGCAGGTATGGACAGGCGCCAACGACGAAGAAGCCCTGTCGAAAGGTGTTTACAATACTTTCACCCAAGATAATTTGCGCTATTCCCAAAATGCGCCTCTCGATATGTTTAAAGAGGTGAATACCGGCACAAACCTGCCGGCACAGATAGATTTGTACGCGGTGCAAGGCAACGAATACAAGTTCCTTTTTGTAGCTAAAGGCGGCGGTTCGGCCAATAAAACCTACCTGTATCAGGAAACAAAAGCCTTGCTTACTCCCGAAAAACTGCTTCCTTTCCTGATTGAAAAAATGAAATCGTTGGGAACAGCGGCCTGTCCTCCATACCATATCGCGTTTGCGATAGGGGGTACTTCCGCCGAAACAAACCTGAAAACAGTAAAACTGGCATCGGCCAAATATTACGATAACTTGCCTGCTTCGGGAAATGAAGGCGGTCAGGCTTTCCGCGACATTGAGTTGGAGGCCAGATTGCTTAAAGCGGCTCAGGATTTGGGCTTAGGCGCTCAATTTGGTGGAAAATATTTTGCGCACGATATTCGTGTGGTGCGTCTTCCCCGTCATGGCGCATCTTGTCCGGTGGGAATGGGCGTTTCCTGTTCGGCAGACCGCAATATAAAAGGAAAAATAAATAAGGATGGCGTGTGGCTGGAAAAAATGGAGGACAATCCTGCCCGTTTAATTCCTGCCGAATTGCAAAAAGCCGGTGAATCGGGTGGCGTGAAGATTAACCTGAACCGTCCGATGAAAGAGATTTTGACCGAATTGGCCAAGTATCCAGTCTCGACCCGATTGTCGCTTACGGGGACAATTATTGTAGGTCGCGACATAGCCCATGCCAAATTGCAGGAAAGGCTGGACAAGGGCGAAGAATTGCCTCAATACATAAAAGATCATCCCATTTATTATGCCGGTCCGGCCAAAACGCCGACAGGATATGCTTCGGGTTCGATGGGACCGACAACGGCTGGACGTATGGACTCGTATGTCGATTCTTTCCAAGCGCATGGCGGCAGTCTTATTATGATTGCAAAGGGCAACCGCAGCCAGCAAGTAACCGATGCCTGCCACAAACACGGCGGATTCTATCTGGGAAGCATCGGCGGGCCGGCGGCTATTCTCGCTCAAAACAGCATCAAAAGCCTCGAATGCCTCGAATACCCCGAACTGGGAATGGAAGCTATCTGGAAAATAGAGGTAGTGGATTTTCCGGCCTTTATATTGGTAGATGACAAAGGGAATGATTTCTTTAAGCAAATCAAACCTGCTGCCGGATGTACGGCTTTGTAGAGTGAGAGCTAATTACATAACTTTAGGTGAAATAGTAAAGTTTGATGATACTTTATTGGAGATAATAAATCTACCTATAAATGAACAGGCATTTCGTAATAATAAAGGGGATATTTGGTATATCTATGATTTAAATTAGAGAGTCGTGTACATCATTGGCTATTTAAACAAAGGCATAACAGAAATCCAATATAATTCATTAAATTTGCCCCGGCAGATAGATATAGTCAGTCCCGGTGCCGGGAGGCGTAGGCCCGATGACCATCATTTCGTTGATAAAAAACACCTTGCTCGCCGGAAAGAAAGAGATTTACAAATAATAATCAGAGCACAAATACCGCAGGGCAGCCCCTCCAACCTCCAGCCCCCTAAATCCCCCGTAGGGGGACTTTTGATCCCCCCTACGGGGGGCTGTGGGGCTGTAGGGCTTAACGCAATCAAGGGACCACCTTCCCAGGCAATCCCTTGACATATTCCATATTTTAATATCCAATTTAATATAATAAACAATTAAATTAGGCTGATTTTCTCTTGGCGCTTGC